>NZ_JAZGQE010000078.1:0-20424 GCF_048593885.1 Yersinia sp. 1252 StPb PI
CTGAATGATTTAATTAAAATCAGTTTCCAGGGAACAGATTAATGCAACCTAACTATTCACACCCTCACCTAAATGCCAGACAGGGTTGATTTTTCAACCGTGTTGATATAAATGCCATAGCCATCGAGAGTCACCACAGCAGTTTCATTACTTACCCAACCCTCCAATACATCGCTTATTTTGGGAATATATTCTTCCCGTGTAATACCCGATACAGCCAGAGAAACAGCCATTTTAAACACATCACTTGTCGTATGAGTTGCCGGAATGGTTTTCAGATTAACGTGAGTGACGGCTAGCCTGGCATCAGCCCCTCCACCGATGGCAGCAATCAATAGCTCCCGTAATGCATCATTAATGACCTGTGAAGAGATCGACGCTGTTTGCTCGATATTTGCCGACAGTGATGTGACTGGTGTGGACTTATCTTCTTTATCACTCAAACTAATGGGTACCGTGACAGAATAATTGAGAGACAGACGTGGCCGGTTGCCCAGAGACTGCCAAAAATTACCCAAACTATTTAGGTTTTCTTTCGGTGGGATAACCTGTGTGTAGGCTCCAGGGATACCGGTCAGTTGTCGGTTATTAATTAAGGCATCCAACACCTGAGACATTATCTGTATTGCCTGATTGTCCGGCTGGCTATCAGGATTACTGGCATCGTTGGCTGGCCCAGTAGGTTCCCAGTAAGTAATCAGATAGTTGCATTGAATATTGACCCAGCCGGGCAATAATCTACCGGCCGAAGCACTAAATGCTCGAGACTCAGCCGTTCGCAATTGTAGATCCTCATGTATGTCATAAAGAAATACGCTGATAGCAGCATCTGCCTGCGTGGCATCGACATCGGGTAAATCAAAGCGAATAGCGACGTCATCATTAAGATATTCACGCAGGATCGCATTCATCACTTTATTGACTTCAACTACCGTTTGAGTTTTTAACATATGAAAACCTCTTGGTTAGATTTGGACCATTCAATATTTACAATGTGTCTGTCTACGACTTTCAAGCATATTTCTAAAGAGAACCTAAATCGTCAGTCGGCCTGTTTTAGCTAACTCGCGAGCAAGTGCAGTTTCAATATGAGCATAAGTGACTTCTTGATTTTCATTTTCTCCGGCAAAGAAAGAGGCTAACAGAGCAATATTCCTGATATTAGCTCCCGTGACATTAGCCTTCTTCGCTAATTGATTAAAATCAATATCCGATGAAACCTTGATATTCTTTGGCCATATTTTCTGCCACATCTCATGGCGCACCGCTTCATCCGGATAAGTAAATCGTGTAATAAAGGTAAAACGACGATTAAAAGCACTGTCTAAATGACTTCGATTGTTGGTAGATAAAATAACCAGACCAGGATAGCTTTCCAAACGCTGTAATAAATATGACACTTCAATATTAGCATGCCTGTCATGTGCATCTTTAGTTTCGCTGCGCTTACCAAATAATGCATCTGCTTCATCAAAAAATAAAATACCGGCATCTAGTTCTGCCAAATCAAAGATACGGGAGAGATTTTTCTCCGTTTCCCCGATATATTTATTGATTACTGTTGAGAGATCTACTTTAATGAGATCGACTCCAATAGTATTCGCCAGTACTTCTGCCGCCATCGTTTTCCCCGTTCCAGAGTCACCGTAGAATAAAGCGCTAATCCCTGTGCCATAGCCAATTTTATCTTTAAAACCACTTGAGAGAACTTTCTCCCGGTATTTTATTGCGGTAATAATTTCTTTTAATTGCTGCGTGATATTATCGGATACTAAGAGATCCTGTATGTTTCGCTTAGGCGTAACTCTTTTAGCCAATGAACCAAAATTCTGTTGTGCGCGTAAATTGAATGCCTTACGAATATCGCATTGTTGCAAGATATCCGAATAATCCCGCTGTCGTTGATAAAGCTCAGCCTCTTGTATAATAAGCGGTAGACTTTCTGCATTAAAGGTATAGCGCTGGCTTAAGCTTATCGGATCAATATCTGCTGAACGGCGTTCAGGCAAACAGCCTGTTAATAACAGTATCTTTTCCTCATGGGTAAAAATCGGCATCTCTATTTGTAATGTTGACGTTTTTTTAAACAATAACAACGGTGAGTACGGGTCCACCAGACAAACAACTCTTATTCCTGGCTGAGCCAATAACTCTGATAGGGAATCGAGGAATGATGAATTTCGTTCCTTCAGTAAGCTCAGGTTCCGGAATACGCTACACGCGCCCCGCAGACGCGTTTCCCGTAGAATGCACTTTAATTGTATTAATATTACATCGTCATCGCTTTCAACGAATTTGCCCATATCGACAACCAGCGTCTGCCGTTTTTCTGAAGAGAAAATATGAGCAACCGTATGCGCTCTGGCGCTACCCACAACGCCCTGTAATAACACCACAGGTCGAGGTTCAATATCCTCCGTTAATAGTGGCCCAAATGCCTGCTTTAAACTTTCCGGATAGCAGGGAGACGTTGGCAACATGGACCATTGAGCGCATTGGGCTAATACCGGCGAAAGGTAGTGGTGCCCCAATAAAAAATGGTAGACACCGGTGTCAGTAATAAATGTCGTCTGACTCCACGCCAGATTCTTGTGATTATTATCAACGGATAATAGCTGACAGCCGAGCAATGGCGGACGATGTAAAAAACTGGCTTGATGTGCCCGTTTTTCCATTTCTGAATGGCAAAATAACGTTAATGCCAATGAAAAACTGGGTAGCTGGCTTTGTTTTCCGCCTTGAAGTAGAGAAAATAAACCATAATAGCGGCTATCAAAGTGGGGCAATAAACCCAGCAATAGAGTATCTCGCTCGAAATCAGTTAATTCAAAACGATCAACCAGTTCAGTGAGACCTTCTGCTACCTCTGAAAGTTGAGTACTTTGAGCCTGCTTTATTGTCAGTTCGGCTTTCGCCCAATGCGGTCTGCCAAGAGGCTGATTGATCCGCGCCAACACCTCCGTCTCACTTAACAAGAATTCATCGACCAGATCGTTACGTGTTCCCTTGAAACGATAATAATAATGCTGCAAGACAAGGTCTATCCGCTCCAACTCACCAAACAACAGCAATAATTGATCTCCGCGATGCTGGCAGCCTCTAGACTGTAATACTGAAGATATACTCATATTTTAATTCATCCTGGAATACTCGTTGGAAGGTCATAACCAGCGAATAGTTAATGGTTGCTGTAGCCAGTTAAAACAGGCCATGTTCATTGGCCACGGCCAGTCATTAATGAGTGCATCATAAATTTCCGAGTTAACATGAATGGTTATCCCTCCCTCTAACCAAAGAATTTCGCCAGCACGTTGTAGAAAAAGCGTACGAATATCCTCTGACCCCATTCTTTTCCAGGCAGGAAGTTGCCCTCGGACCCCCTCCAACCATTCGCTGATCACTATTTTTTGTTCTGCCGCCGGAGCGCACCATGCCGCGTCGAAATGCATCGGTAATCCACACAAGACTTTAGTTAATGTCAGCCGCCGGTTAGATATTTCATCATCCCCCCAGATAAGCCAGTCAAGTAAACATACGGCGTCTACCTGTGCCTGCTGATTAATAAACACCTGTTTTTCCAGCAAACCAAAAATGCTAAAAAACGTTGATAATAGCGGCCAAAAAATTAAACTTCCCGCATTACTGACAGCCAAAACCTTTCCTGATATGGGGGCTATATCCACTCCCATAGGTTGAGCTACGGGTTTTGTACCTGACCATGCCGGCGGCTTATTTCCCTTGAGCGTGGTGGCAAAAATAGGCTCCGGGGTTTCTTTATCGACTCTACGGGTTAAATCTGATGCTACTGATGACGCTTTCTGTGGCAACCATTTTGGCTGAGTCGGCGTAGCTTCTGGGTTCTCTTTTGCCACCGCGCCTTGGTTTCTAAAATAATGCTCCGCCGTTGTAGTTAACTGCTCAGGCATGCCCCTTCTTGCTGTATGGTTGAGTTGCTCCGTCATAGCGATTGGTGGCGTTGTTTGTGGTGGCCACTCCAACGGGGTCGATATAACGTCCGGGTTTTCTTTTGTCACCGCGCCTTGATTTCTAAAATACTGCTCTGCCGCTGTAGTTAACTGCTCAGGAATGCCCCTTCTTGCTGTATGGTTGAGTTGCTCCGTCATAGCGATTGGTGGCGTTGTTTGTGGTGGCCACTCCAACGGGGTCGATATAACGTCCGGGTTTTCTTTTGTCACCGCGCCTTGATTTCTAAAATAATGCTCTGCCGCTGTAGTTAACTGCTCAGGCGTGACCCTTGATGTATGGTTGAATTGCACTGCTATAGGGTTATCTTCAGTCATTAAGCGACATAGCACCTTCTGTGCCGCTTGCGAAAGAATTACCGACAAACGCCGCCGTCCAGATGGCTGTAAACAGTGCTTTGCCAGCATAGGTAACCATTGCTGAGGTTGGCGCTGAACCTGTAACCAGAGGTCCTGCGTAATCAATGGTGATTCTTGGCTATTTAAAGGCAGGATCTGATTTGATGGCGTTGACCAATCTCCTTGCTGTAAATAATGTTCGACGGTGGCTATCAGTGATAGCTCGCCAGTAGCTGTTGTTTCAGCGGCGATATCTGCCACCGACTGTACTGATGGGACTGATGGGACTGATATTCTATTTTCCACTAATGCCGCTGACATTTGAGGCAAAGACTGAGCCAATAAGCCATTTTCTATTAGTTGACGTTCTGATTGGCACGTGGGGTAGGCGCCCGTTTCACCCAAGGAAAATTTTGGTATTGCCTGATAATAAACCGACAATGCTTTTTCCAATGCTAGAGTTAATTTGTCCACCATCTGGACTTCAAATAGTTCATACTCAATCATGCCTATATCCACAACAAGACGGTCGATGGATAAATTTTCATTCAGGCTAAATATTAATTCCTGTATTTTTTTTGATATGATTTCGTCTATTCTTTTATGAAACACAGATGAGCACTTCTCTATTACTCTATTTCCATCACAATCTGATATTTCAATAACGATTGTGACTCGCCCAATAAAGCTCCCATCACCTAGGTCAGGATTTTCCATATAAACCTTTGAGAAAATAGCCATTGAAGAATTAGTAGATGAGCACTATCCTTAGCGCTCTCAGTCAAGATTCATTCCAATTAATCAACAAACTATAACTTGATAATAAAGGCCAACGTGTAGTAAGGCGGAATAACATCCGTGGAATGCTGATGTCCATCAGTGCTCATCTTAGCAGTATGATTATGGCCTGCCCCTTCGCCAACACTTGACGTATACGCAAGCCATGCGTAATTGTTGCTCGGTATATAAGATAGTGAGCGATCCTTAAAACTGCGTTCAGAGAAGACGAGTTCATTTCTATTATCAATCCTCCATATTTTTGTGTCAGGCAACGACGTACTACCATGACTATGTCCATTATGAGTACAATAAGCCATTCCGCCAGTATGGCTGTGCGAAGGAATTTGGCTAGACGTTAATATAATCTCATTTACAGTAACCGAACCTGTAACCGTAAATGGTGTGCTCTGCTTGTTATAGGCTTTTGTGGTACCTGAACCTGTTAGTTGTGCAGTATTAGAATATTTTGAGTTAGTGAACGTAGAGCCTAAAATAAAACGGTCTATCAGATTTGGTCTGCCATCACCTCCATCACATAAAGCCCACCCAGGCGGCATTTCAGCCTCTGTTCCGGCAAACATCAGAATCATACCTTTCTGGAAAGCAAACTCATTTGTTATACGCACGCCATCAGATGTAACTTCCATTCCTCTACCTGGCTTCACAGAGATACCGGTTGAATCTATTACTACTCCACCATTAGTTTTTGGTATAACCTTTACCCCAGAACTACTTACTGATAATCCACTGTTGGTGTCAACCTTTACAGACAAGCGCTCTAAGCTGTCAATTTGAAAACCATTCCCCGGGCCAATTTGCCCTGGAGCTAACCCTGCCGCTTTACGCCCAACGTCTGCAATATCAATTAGCGCCTCAAAATCCGTTTGCAGCGGAATACTGCCTTCCTTAAATCTTTCTTTTAAATCATCCGCCTTTGGCCCAACTACTGCCAGGCCAGTTAACATTTGTTTTTCATTGCCAATAATTAAACGACGAGTTTCTTTCATAATGAACTCCACAAATATGATTAATAAAATTCCATTAGATGACCAGGTTATTTTTAGCTTTCTTTCGGAACATAGAATAATTCGTTCTGAATTATCTTGTCTGTATTCCATTCATTTTCATCGCTGCCGATAACTTCAGTCCGTTGAGCAGGTGTGGCTATTCGCATTATGCCAATACCGATAAAACCTGATGGTAATCTCCCCAGTGTCAAATTTTCTAAAATAGAATAAGCGGCATCACCTAATGGTGCTCCATTATTTTGCCAGCGCTGATAGGTTCTACCGAAATTTAAAAACTTGCTATTATCCATCCAATGAATAATCATGGAAATATGAGCAGGAAACTCAGTGAGAATAGTGTCTTTAACCCACTCCTCCAATTTATAGGGATCAACTCCGGGCATAGAAATTAACGCACTATTGACCACCACACTAATCACGAATGAGAAACGGTCAGTACGTTCATATTCATCACCGGAGAAGTGCCAATTGTAGCGCCAGTCATCTTCAGGAGACGGGAAAGGCAGAGTAGATGTTTCCAAACGTTCGATAATCAGGGTACCTTGAATACGGTCAAAGCTAATGACCCTGGCATTAAGTTCCGGCGCAACGTCCCGAGTAATGTTACCTATTCCAAAATTACGGATCAGTGTGATTTCGCTTCCCACCCTAATCAGAGCCGGGAACGGCGTCTGATCGGTTCGGGTCAATCGCCGTTGATTCGCCGGCAATTGTACACCGTTCTGGGTTTGATCGCTGGCGTAGGCTAGGCGGTAACTCATATCTTCCAGCCACACCAGGCTATTTTGCCAGTATAACTTACTGTTCTCTGCCGCGGCCATCACCCGCGCTAAGTTATGGCCCAACTGTGCGCTGTTGCTGATATTCAACCAGATGCTGTCAGTGTCGGTTTTGGCGATCATCTGCCCACGTAAAATAAACTTGTTCTCACCGACCTCGCCCTCATACAGCGTCAGATTGACCACCTGGCCTGGCGTTAACTTATCACCAATACCGCGTTGAGTGATCACCAGATAACTCGGACTATTCTCATCATCCAGCGTTACTGAATCTGGCGTTTGCTCATAATCAAACTTGTCGTTGGGTTTGATCGGTAGCAAGGCGCGGTGTTCGATAAGGTAGAAAGGCAGTCGACTTAAATCAGGCTGCGGCTTAAATAATCCCCCCCCCAATCCCATCCGGGCGGCAATGCGTTTTTGTAATGAGGAGACCTGATCAATACGAATATTATCACGGTGGTAAGTTAATACCGTCTGCTGCGACAAATAGCCTTGTTGCACAGCAAGAAAGTCACTGGCTTCGGAGGTAAAGGTGCGGGGTGCCCGTTGCGTAGCAAAATAACCCAACAGGTAATTGATGATATTCAGTTCCTGTTCGGTATCTTGTGCTATGCCTTCCTGCCAGTCTTTTAGCTCTGCGGCGTAATCTTTATGGGCCTCATCGTTTACAGAACCTGATTTAAACGGCCACTGCGTTCCCCATACCCGGATCCCCTTGCGTTGAAAAGCCAGTAACTGCGGCAGCATCGCCAGTTGCTGGCAACCGTTGGCTAATAGTTGTTCAAAGGGCAACATAAACTGATGCAATGCCAACACCCGTGAACGGTCAGGATCAGCCAATATCTGCAATGACTGCTGTAGTTCGTAGCACGGGGGCAAGGTATCACTAACCGGATGATAACTGCCCACATCACGGTGTTGTCCGTAATGTAAGGTAACCGGCGAATTCTGGATCATTTCAATTGGAGGGAAACTGTTAATAATATCCTGTTCACTGACGGTGACGCTGATCCCCCCTTTGGCAATCACCCGAAGCGGACTGTCTTGCTGTGCCAATAAATGGATAGGGTTCGCTCCCCACAGCCGTGGATAGCATCCGGCGGCTATTTTCCATGACCAGGTATCATCCGCGACCGGAGTAATTTTATTACTATCGTAATCCCCTAATACCATGCGGGTAATATTCTTGATGCCGTCAATGCCCAACAAGACATTAGCCAGCCGGCTCAAATTGAGCGTAACACCTTGTGTATAGTCCCGATCGGGTGCCAGTTCCGGTATCCAACCGTATTTCAGCTGCGGTCCGTCGAAAATATCGTCATTACTCATGCCCCGCTGTTGTAACGTTCCCGTGCTGTAACGCAGCGCTCTGGGCATCATAAACTGTTCAACCGCACTATAGACGTTGGCAAATATGTTGGCGATATTCTGCGTATCGTCACCCAGTTCAATATCCAGTAATAGAGGAAAATCAACCGGTTCCAGCCAATTTATCTGGCTGACTGCTTCACCAATGTTGCGATTTTCCGTCAAGAATGCGTTGAGCTGTTCTTTTGCCGCCGCAGGATCGCGCTGAGTTTGCCGGGTAGGCTCCAGATAGAGCCAGTAATTCCCCCGCAGAGTTAACTTTTTTGCGTTGTCTGTCTCTACAAAACTGTACTCTCTTTTCGTTGAGTCATACCAATAGGTATACCGCTCATATTCCGGTTCACGCACCAATTGCACATTGCGAAATAAGAAATCGCCCTCATGACCGGCGTTTTCTACCGGCCAATCATTGCTGTGTAAATCCAGTAACGCTTTTCGGTAATCATCAGCCGTGATTGGGCCACAGGTCAGCGCCCGGTGCGGGCCAAATTCGCGGGGGAAGACCCCCTCTTGCTGCTCAGACACTGCAGGCGTCAGGAGATCTTGCAGCGGTAATGTATGGCGATAGGCTAAATCTGACGCGCCGTAACAGACCCCTTCCAGGATTGTCACCCCCGGATCGTGCTCTGCGGTATCTGTCCATAACTTTCCGGTCTGCTGTTCCACCACCTGATGAGCCTGATTTAGCAACTTATCGAAATGGATATCCTCTTTTACAAGGAGAAACAATGTGTCTGGATTACTCATATTTTGCTCCTCGACGTTGCGCCAAATCATCATTTTCCCAGACCAGAATCAGCACTTCGTTATTATTTGCATCCACCGAAGCCATGTCATCGACAGTCGTAGTGGTACCGTCCCGATGCAATGTCAAGCCAGTGACCCGTTCAACCAACGGGTGCTGTTGAATGGTTGCCAGCAACTGAAAATAGCCAATATTATTGTTCATCATGACCGCCCGTTGTTCATCGACACTCCAGGGCATATATACCTCACTCAGGCGTTGTCGGAGTTGTTGATAGCCAAAATCCGGGTTAACGCCTGATTTGAAAATTAGTTGATAATCGATATGCACATCAATATAGGTCGGATTAGCCACGATAATTGAGGCCCAGAGCGAGTCCCGTTGTTCCAACCAGTCGGCCATTTCCGCCAGACGAGCCGGATTGAGCAGTGGACGTAGAGGGTCATCGCCGTCGTTATAACGGTTTACGGGGATCACCGTCAGCTGTTGTATCTCAGGGGCAGGCACCTGAGTTAACTCATCATTGCCCGGATATTTCACATCGAAAATACTGAGATACCGCTGTTTCAACAACGTAGCCATATTGCCCCAGGTCAGCGCCCGATTACGGTGTGAGATACGCTGCGCCTCACGCTCAAAGAATTCACCATCTGACTCCGCCATACGGCCATCCCATGATGCCCAAGGCTGAGAGATGGTTGACACCACGGGAATAGGTTCAACTGAGTGCTGGATAGTCTCGGCGGGGAGTGCTTGCAAGAAATGGCTATCGCTTAAGGTTTCTGCATTGATTAACGTTGCCGTCATTGCATTATAAATAACGCCTTGTAACCAGGGATAACTTTCCCAAACGCCGGCCTGTTCGGGGATGCTAACCACGCCTTTTAGCCAATGGCGCCCGCCCGGCATTTGGCTGGCCTGATTAGCTGCGTCAGCTGGCAATACCAGACGCCAGAGACCGTCCTGATACAGGTTTTGAGTTTCATCATAAACCCAGGCGTCCAAAGCAGCCCATTGATCCTCCTGATTCAGGTAAAACCAGGCTACGGTAGGTTGAATCGGAGTTTTTAACTTCCAATACAACGATAATGTCTGGCCGGGCGCGACATCGGAGAAACCTAAATAAAGCGAAGATCCCGTTTCCTGCACCCACTCATCATTCCGACTGTAACCAAAGGGGGTCAAATAATAGGAATCGAAGGGGGCATCCACCGCAGCCGCAGTGTGCATATCCCACTGGCTATCCGCATCAGTTGTCGGAAGTTGCTCAACCTGAACGGCCGTGACCGGCGGCAGTGGCTGGCCTTCCGCTGACTGTAAGCGCAATACCGGGTGTTCAAAAGTAAGATCGTCAAGATTGTCTGGCGCACTAATGGCGGGCTCCCGGTCGGAAAGCGTGATAGTGACCTTGTCCGCTGCTACCACGGGTGTTAAGGCCAGCCAGCGATCGCCGCTGCTAATGTGTATCGAGGCTAATGTAGTCACCTCAATATTCTCGGAAAAAGTCAGCGTAATCTGTCTATCTCCCTCCGCCATCGCCAGCCGTGCCGCCACGATCAGTAAGCCACTGGCCGCGGGTCGATCGCCCGGCGTTTCACTGAATAATCGAATCCCCGTAATGGGGAGGTCTATCTGATTTTGCACATCCAAAGGGGCGGTAATAACCCATCCCTGAGGTCCATTTTTCCGTAACCAACGCAGATCGCTGATATATCCGCGGTTGGCCAATAGGCTGGCATCCAGCCCGTAGTGCAATGAATTTCCCAGCGCATCCTGACCGGCTTCAAATAAGGTGCCTTCAGCCAATAATTGCGTCCTCACTGTGGGATTCAGTGCAATAGACAGCGCCACCTGATCGGGATTGGCTGGCCGGGAAGATAAACCTAATAAATCCCGGTAATAAAGATTTCGGTGAACAGCCGGCAATGAATTCAATAATGCTCTGGGCGTTTCCAATATCTGCAAGATAGCCAACATAAAAGCTTGATGAGGGGGGAGTGTTCCATCAGCTGCCGTTTCTGCCTGATAGAGTTTCGCTAATTCCTCAGGAGCATTGTCCAACATAAAGAAAAAGGCATCCCAAAAATTCTCTTTATCATTAAAAGGAATTTGGTGAGTATATTCTTTAATATACTCAAGCAATGTTAAACTGCTTCGGTTATCTAATTTGAAATCAGAGTCGGGTACTAAATCTGACAGTTTATTGTTTAACGCGGTCAATTCCATAATATCACCTGTGTTTTCCGAGCACAGAGAACCCTCAGCGAATAAATAACTATTCACTCCATTTGCATTTCCGTATTAGACGGTTAACTTAATTCACAGTGGCAAAGCTTTGTTGGGTAATAAAACTGCCCGTTCCTGCTGAAGGCGCCGAAACATCCGGAGGAGGAGGAGGGCTACCCGGCGCTGTGGCCACCGTTCCCGGCGTAAACATCGCGGTAAACTTCTTACCTTTGATAATTAATGCAGCCCCGCTAGTGCACTGCAAAGCCTGCTGGCTGCTATCCAGTGCGCTGCTGGTGATTTTTCCATCACCCAAGATACTGTGGGTCGCCGTGATATAAGTGGCCGAAACCTGTACTTTCTTTTCATCCCCCAAAATACATACTTTCTTGCCATTGACTTGTGCATGACCTGTGCCGCTGATTTTCCCCGGGGCAGGAACCGTTACCGTACGATTGCCAAACTGCAGGTCAAACAGTAACAAATCACCGTCTATCACCATTGCCTCACTCATGCAACCTCCGCACTATTCCCCTCACCTAGGGCAAGTGCCCCTTGAATTTGTTGGTTAATTTCACTGCCCCGCAGACGGTAGGCTACCCGGACTTGCAGAGTATTGCTCCTATTCGGAGCCTGACTGACTTGAATATCCGTCATATCCGCTCTGGGTTCATAACGTAGCACGCTGTCTTGGATCCGAGTTTCTATCTCAGCGATCAGTTCATTACGGATATTTTCAAACATAAAATCATTCAATCCGCAGCCATAATCTTCACGCATCAACCGCTCTCCAGGCTCGGTACTAAAGAGGATTTGCAAACTTTGCCGAACATCTTCTGCCCCTTCAGCCATCGCCACGCCCTTATCCAGGGAAAATAACGGGGGGAACGCCCAACCTCGACCATAAAGTTGTGTCAGTATTTGGTTTTCCATTTATCACCTTCACTGGGTTAGATTAATTTTAGCGCCTTTAATTTCCACACTACTTTTCCCTGATATTGCCAATGACTTATCTGCCGTTGCATGAATGGATTGTGCTTTTAACGTAAACTCTTTTTCCACCACCAGAGAGATGTCTTTATTCTGTTGCATGGTCATTTGGTTCCCCCCCGCATTTATTGTGATAGTTCTATCCTTGCTATTAATAAGCAGCTGTTGCTGTATATCTCCGGTTTTAACAATCAGCGTTTTTTCTCTGTTATCTTGGCTCGGCTCAAAAGGGGCTTTATTTTTAGGGTTATGCATCGCCCCTAAAATAACCGGGTAACGCGGGTCATTTTCAAAAAAGCCAACAATAACCTCATCACCTTGCTCAGGATAAAAACAGAAACCACTTTCACTGCTAGCGTAAGGTTTGCCCAATCTGGCCCACAAAATTTCATTTGGCCTATTTAAGGTCGATAGCGTAATGGGAATGCGGTTGAGCGCCGCACTGTCCTGCTGATATTTTGCTACGGTGGCAATATGCAGCTCTGGTGCTTCTGGCACTAAAGGAAGATGTTCTGGCTGTAAACCTATTTCCAAGGTGGTTTCCCAATCAATTTGCCGGTTAAAACGCTGTCGAACACCGGTAATCGTTGCCGTGCCATCGATTTGGGAACCAAATCCCACCAGTTGCACACCATCACCCAATTGATAAAGCGTACTGCCTTCTAGCAAAAACTCGCCCATCACCCCGGCAATACGTTGATTGAGCAATAATCCTTGTGCTAAATAGCCACTTTCCTGAGTGGTAAGTGGACTGCTGTAACGAATATCCCAATTCTCTTTATTCAGCGAAGCTAAACGATCGAGGGAAAGCGCACCTTTACCTGTAGCACTACTGCCATAGCGGCCACCCGATTGCGATTGTTGCTTACTGATGTCCCAACTACTGACTTCTAGCGAGGCGGGATTACGTTGATTGTCAAACTGCCAGTATGCGTCTTTCACCACAATATCGCTGTTCTCATCTCCCCGGCTTTTTAGGATATGGATCTTAGCCGCACTCTGGGCTCCGGCTTGTACCAGCCTGGCCCCCTCAGGGGAGGGCAGCAGCCATACCCCTGTTGCCGAGAGGCGACACAACAAAAAGTACCAATCCGAGCAGCGAAATTGCACCATCTGTTCATGCTTTTGATCCAATGCGGCTATTTGCCCAAAACTGGCCTTAACACCCGCCTGATTTAACAGTGCACTTAAGATTTTTTTATCACTTTCATCACTAAATAACTGCGAATGCTGGGTATCAACCATCCGTTGTAGTGGGTGTTTGATAACTAACGTGAGCAGTGATTGTTTATTTTTGATACGCAGTGTCTGTCGAGTTATCACCCCATTAAACAGGGCCGATTTTCGGTTACCTGTATTCAACTCTAACATTAGTGTTTTTCCCACTTGGCAGTGAGCTAACTCTTCCTGAATATCGGGCTGACTGAAAGAGGATAACGGCCGATCCAATACGCTGAGTTTGATGGTTGCTGAGGCTAAGCTGTTAACCCGATGATAGGTATCCACATCAACAGCGGTCAGCAGGGAAAGCACCTTACCATCGGCGGTGATCTTGAGTTGATGACTCATGAATCATTCTCCCTGGTAGCCTGTAGAATTTCTCCCGGCACAAAACCGTTAAGATTATCCAAACCGTTTTGCCAGGCCAGCGTCAGATAATCAACACCACCTGCTAGGGTTGATGCCGTGCTAACCGCCATCAGTGCCAAAGAGACCCCATCCTGCACGCGTAACGCCACTTTTGCCGGTGACTTCAGGTTTTGTTCGGTTTCTTGCAATACCAGACTTTCATCCGCAACCAACGTCAGAACAACCTGAGCTCGCAATGGTGTGGCATCCCGATCAAACAGGGTATAACTCACCGACAGCCCTTTGGCTCGCCCAGCAAAATAGCCACGACTCTCCCAGCGCATTTTCCCCCATTTAATGTGCAAAAACCGGGTTTCTTTGCTGGTTGCATCCACCGTACACAGCTGTTTAAGCTGCATCAGCTGGGTTTCTATCGGGAGGGTATTACCCGGCATAGTTGCATCAAAAGTCAGTTCCAGCGATAGCCCTGCGGGTTTCGCCTGTACATAAGTACTGCTCTGTTTCTCGTTATTAATGGCCTGAGATTGCAAATAGTCCGTCTGATAATCCAAATGTAACGTGGTCGGGTTGTACATGGCCTGTAGGCTATTTCCTGCCCGAACCTTTCCTTCCCGATCCTTATAAGCATCGATAGTCAGTTTGGCCAAACCTCGTTCAAGCAAACTCATGGACGCCACCCTTCCCCATCGCGCAGTGCTGCCAGCACTTCACGTTTAATCATTTCTACCCACGCCGAGTCATCCAGACTTTCCTGTATCAACGAACGATTTTGGGGTTCCACAGGGCCCGGCTGTGCGTCAGAGACGACTCGGGCCTGAATAACTAACTCTCTGATTTCGACTGTCATAGTTTGACTCCCAGCCAACGCATATCTTGATAGCGTAATTCAAGGGTGTTAACCAATATGGCGTTACTGCTGGCGTCAAAATCGCTGGTTTGCCAGCTGACCGGCAGTGCATTACTCAATGTCCAACTGGATAGCGGCAGTAAATTCTCATTCAGTAACATAATCACCACATCGGCATAAGCAACGTTATCCCCACGTAAAACCCGATCAAACATCATGGTTAGCGGGGATACGGTCATCACACCACGTTCAAGCCGGAGAGTGCCATGCTGGATTTTTTCAGCTAAAAAACTGTTGCGGGCATTTTCTCCACCTTCACTGTATTGGGTAACCTGGAGTTCCCGGCTAAGGCCTGATATACGCTGAAAACGAATATCCAGGGGATTAGGAATACCGTTAAAAACGAAACTGGCCATAAAACGGTGCGATACCGCCGGTGTGTAATAATCGCTCATCGGGTTCTTTCCTCTTTTAAGACAAAAGTGCACCCGTGCGGGTATCAAATACCAAACTGATCTCAATAAATTCAGCCGGGAATAATATGGCTAACTCTATTTTTACGATCATTTTCCCTGCACGAACGTCATCCTCAGTCATCGTCTCGTTTAACCCCAATAGGACATTAAACGCCTCATCTTCCTGTGCACCATAAAGCCCCCCCTGCAACCACAGTTGCCGAAGCCAGTTATAGCTTTGCCCTTTGCACTTCATCCACGTCAGCTCATTGTTCGGCTCAAAGGTATACAGACGAATTAGCTGGGCCAAATTAGCGGCAACATAAGAAACTAGGCGACGGGTTTGTAAATAACGCCACGACGAGCTGGCACTATTTTCCAGCGTACGACACCCCCATATACGGATCCCTTTTCCGGGAAAACTGCGGACCAAATTGAGAGAAGTGCCGCTAGCGTTAAACAACGCATCTCCCTGAAAGTGGGAAACAACCGGACGGATCACCTGAGCCAATGCCACATTGGCTGGCGCTTTCCATACCCCGACACGCTTATCCGTACGCTGTATTACCGCCGCAATGGCCGCCGTAGGCGACAGCACGGCCCGCGGAGCTTCGCCTTCCGTTACCGATGTGTCCCTATAGGTTGTTTCTACTCTTGGCCAGTAGGCAGCGCCCCATTGACGGTAGTCTGACGACAAGGTATTTGCACACTGCAAAGCAAGATCTGCGTCATCCGGCGCATCCAGTAGCACAAAGAGATTGGGCTTGATTTGACTGAGTTGCAGCAACATTGCCCAACCGCTTGACCACAAATTTGCAAGGGCTGTGTTGCCCGTCATAGGACTGTCATTAAGACGTGCCATATCCGGTGCCAAAATCAACGTAATCAACGGTTCGCTGGCAATCGCGGAACTAACATCAGTGCTTTGCAGCGCCGAGAAATAATCGTCAACTTCGGGCCCCGTCATTCTGTCGGATGGCATATTCCCTGCCAGAGGTAGAATAAAGGCTTGCTCTCCGCCATTATCAAAATAGTGCCTGACAGCAAAAGCCATGATGCCTTCGCTACCAAATATCCGGGAGTAATCAGCCAGGCTATCGACACGAATGGCCACAGTTTCAGGCTGTTCTTCTCGAACCGGTTCGGTATAACCAATAAATACGGGAATGGCCGTGGCAATTACACCCTGACTGGCAGAGATAATACGGTCTGACAGTGTGACACCCGGTTGTATTCTCTCCATCATAAGTTCCTCCATAAAGAGTGAAACAGGCACCCTGATACTGCGGATGCCCGATGTTGTTGTTATGGAGATTATTGAGCGACATCCTGCGTAAATTGCAGAATAATAAACTCAGCCGGGCGTACAGCAGCCAAACCGATCATCATGATCATTTTGCCCTGTTTAATGTGATCCTCCGACATAGTGATACCCTGACCAATCTGGACAAAATAAGCCTCTTCAGGGCGATCTCCCACCAACGCGCCACGCTGCCAAAGCGCGTAAAGATAATTATCAACGGCAGACTTGGCTCGCATCCAAGTGGGTTGACTATTGGTTTCGAATAATGCAGCTCGTAATGCCTGTCGAATATCCCGCTCAGCAGAATTGAACAGACGACGAACGGGAATATAGCGCCAGTTAATATCACCTGGGTCGACTACCGCCGTACGCGCACCCCAAATGACAAAACCCCGGTCGCTAAAAGAGCGGATGACATTCACGCCGTTGACATTCATATCCCCCTGACGTTGGTCATCAACTTTATCAAGCAAACGCCCAATACCGGTGAGTGCTACATTGGCTGGTGCTTTCCAGACCCCACGGCTGCTGTCGGTGTGGCAATAAGCCCCGGCGATAACCGGGCTGGGCGGGATAATAACCCTGCGTTTCTGCCCTTCTGCCAGTTCATAGTCGATGGCTTCAGCCAGCGCTGAGTTTTCCTGCCGCAGCACTGCCAGTGTCGCAAACTTGTCCTTGCCATCATCATCCTCATAACCGCTGATAAGAATATTCTCATCCTTAGGTACTGATGCTGAGCTTCTGAGGTTGGTTTCCAATTGTGGGTAATAAACGGCAGCCTGAGGGATATGCTCAACATTCAACACAGGCGTACCATCATTGCTGTCCGCAATCAGGAAGTAACCCACCTTCTTAGTTAATAGCGTGTTCACTGCGCCGTAAACGGCGCTTTTATACTCGAGGTCGATTTCTGGACAAACAACTAATGTAATATCCCCTTTTTGCTCAATAATATCGGGAATAGCCGCCAACACCGTTGGATCGCTAGCATCACTGATGGGATAGAGATAACAAGTTCCCCCGCCATTTTGGAAATAGAGCTGTAACGCTTCAACGGCGGGAGATAATTTGATGCGTTCTATGCTGTAGATCCACGCCTGTGCCTCGGCAGTAGCGACTTTGCTCTTCGCTTTGGTTTTCGACTTAAGCTCGGTTTCGCCTTTATCCTCAATAACGAGCAGTTCNTCAGGTTTAGTCGAACGAATTACAACCTGCGTTGCCGGAGCCAGAGAGAATGCCGAGGTAAACTCAAGCCAATTATTGATACGGGTACAGACGGAAACAGAGCTTGCCAATAGCGGCGTAAACTCACCGATAAAGACGGGGACAGCCGTAGGGCTATTATTGACAGAAAATGCCAACGACGCATCTTCTTCAATATAAACACCGGGCGCTTGTAGAATAGCGGACATAGTGATACCTCGTAATCAGTGAGTTAACGCTGCTCAACATCTTGGGTGAACTGAAGGATGATAAATTCCGCGGGTCGAACAGCCGCAAGACCCACTTTAATAATCATCTTCCCTTCGTTGATTTGCTCAGGGGTCATAGTGATACCTCGGCCAATCTGCACAAAATAAGCGTCTTCTTCACTATTTCCGGCCAAGCCCCCTTGACGCCATAGGGCATAAAGATAATTACTGATCGCCGCTCTTACTCGCTCCCAAGTAGGCTGGCTATTCGGCTCAAACACGGCAAAACTCATGGCCCGCTTGATGTCCCGCTCTGCGGTGTTAAACAAACGCCGAACTGGGATATAACGCCAGTTATCATTATCTTCCAGGGTTCTTGCTCCCCAGACAGTAGTACCCGTGTTACTGAAACTGCGGATCATGTTGAACGCGCGGCCTGAATTATAAACCCCTTGCAATTCATCGGTAACCAAAAACTTCGGCTCCAATCCCCCTTTCAAGGCGACATTGGCGGGCGCTTTCCACACCCCTCTGGACAAATCCACTGAGGCATACACTCCCGCCATAACAGCGCTGGGCGGAATATCTGCGTCAGCCCACTCCGCGGTTAGCCACGGGTAATACACCGCAGCAAATGGCGTGGCGTCATATTTTCCCTTAGCCTCGTCGACATCATCTTTTGTAAGCATCGTTTTCGGGCCGTCAAGGATGGCAAATAACCCTCGGCCTGGCTGGCATAAAATGTCTACAGCCGTTTTAATATCCTCACCCGCCGCCACCAATAAGGTGACATCGTCCAACGTGGGAACTAAAGCCACCAGATCATCGGTATTAATCAGATAACAGTATCCACCGCCATTGGTGAAATAAGCGCGCAGCGAAATTGCTAATAGGTTTTTATTATCAAAATCACCCAGCAGGTTAAGATATTCCATCCATGAATTGATTCGTGTGACGCTCCCCTGTTCGACAATGCTACTGCCCACAGCAAAAACCGGCACGGCGGTGGCACTATTTGAAACAGAAAGCGCAAGACTGTTCAGTTCTTCGATATAAACACCTGGGTAAGTGGTGGTAATATTCGTCATAATAATTCCTTTGTCAGATTCAATGATTATCAGCAGATTAAATAGCTTGAATCGTTACCCGATCGGCTGCCAACGTCATTTCCTGAACGGCAATGTCATTACTGGTGGCATCGAATGAAGGAGAGGTCAACGAGGTAGGGAATGCATTAGAAACGCTCCAGGTCATCAGTAATTCGGTACCTGAATCATTAGTCAAACTGATAGTGATATCCTTTTTTTCTACTTGGTTAAGTTGAATGGAATTGATCCAATCAAACAGTTCCGTTTTCCCAGGAAAAACACCTTTTCGCAAGGTAATATTAATCAACTGACGCTGCCCAGGCATTTTAAACCAATTGCCGATACCGTCCCGATATTCGATCGTGTCATAGGTTATATCCAACCCTGAAACACTATTAAATGGAATTTGCTCATCACCAATAGACACAATAAAGCGATAAGTAGGAATTGGATATTCAACCGCAATTTGAGATACACTTGTAGACATAACAACCTCTTCTTCAATATTAACGATAAGTGTAAATAACATAAAGACCGTTATTTACGTGGGAAGTGGAATAACTGATGTGGCATTTCCCTGAAAAAAGCACGCTACCGCCCTTGGCTTGTGCCAGAAGTTTCTTCATGCGAATAAAATAACGATACCCGTAGAGCCATTAAGTTTATTTCAGGAACAGTGCCTTTTCGGCTTCTCTTCTTCTAACCAATCCGGGGAGTTTTTTCCCGCCAACATGAACCCAACGAAGAAACTCTTGCGCAGACCCGCCATAGTCGCCGGCACTAAGTTTTTTCTTAATGTAGAGGCGAGGAAATTCCCAATACCAAGGTTGAAAACAAAGGAAACAAAGGAAAAAAAGGCATCAAACTGGTTTTGGGTGAGTGGGACATGACATTAATATTCACCGCACGCTCACTGTTGGCAATATCCTGATGCAGAAAACTATCGGCTTCTTCTTCGGTGATAACATCATCAGGACGAACATTAGCAGGATGCCCATACCCCACAGTCCACACTCTGGCGGAACACTGATAGGCTCGGAGTCTCAATCCCTCAAAATGTTTAATTAAATTAAGGCCGTTAATACCCACTTTCATCGTATGCTCCTATACCCAAATGCTGGTCTGGTATATAACGAAAAATATAAAATTACACCCATAAAATAAAGGTAATGAGAATATAGCGACTTTCCTCAAATGTGGCCCTAAAAATTATATTTCCCGAGTTATCCTATCACTTCCCCAAAAAAAGAAGTAAAAAAATTCAGTCACATTAAAAACAGCATTCCTAAAGCATATGTATGCATTCTAATCTTGGCTAGTTTTTATCATTTCATTTAGTATAACGATGATTGCAAAAAATGAAATTCAAAACATTCAAACAGCGACTATTCTAATAACAAGTGAAAAAATGATGTTAAGATTATTTATATTACCAGGCACTGTTAACAAGGTTTAAAAAAATATTTAATGGCTTTAAAATCAGGATGACCC
>NZ_JAZGQE010000079.1:0-20379 GCF_048593885.1 Yersinia sp. 1252 StPb PI
AGTGCTTTCCCCAAGGCATTTAAATAATTCATCTTCAAATGACTTATTTAAATATCTGTAATCGAATACACGTATTGCTGTGTGTAGTCTTTGCCTGTCATCTTAGACGGGCTTTTTTTTTACTTATTATTGCAAAAAATCCGCAACCTAAGCTGCGGATAATTAAATGTCTCTCTATCGGTATAACCCGAGTCCAATCAATGCTTAGTATGTTGCGCCAAACTGACCCACGTTTGTACTACGGTGTCTGGGTTAAGGGACAAGCTGTCAATCCCCTGCTCCATCAGCCATAAAGCAAAATCCTCATGGTCTGACGGACCCTGACCACAAATCCCCACATACTTGCCTTGACGTTTCGCCGCCTGAATGGCCATCGACAGCAACGCCTTAACGGCTTCATTGCGCTCATCAAACAGTTCAGAAACCACACCGGAGTCGCGATCCAGACCCAATGTTAACTGAGTCATATCATTGGAGCCGATAGAGAAGCCATCAAAATGCTCTAGGAATTGATCCGCCAGCAATGCATTGGACGGGATTTCGCACATCATAATAAGCTTCAGGCCATTCTCACCACGTTTCAGCCCTTGTCTTGCCAGTTCTGCCACCACCGCCTCTGCCTGAGCCACTGTACGTACGAAAGGCACCATGACTTCGACGTTAGTCAACCCCATCACATTTCGCACCCGCTTAACTGCCTCACACTCCAGTGCGAAACAATCACGGAAGCTGTCTGCGACATAACGACCCGCCCCACGGAAACCTAACATCGGATTCTCTTCATGTGGCTCATAAGCTTCTCCGCCAACCAGATTGGCGTATTCGTTAGATTTAAAATCCGACAAGCGCACAATCACACGTTTTGGCCAGAAAGCGGCACCCAAGGTAGAGATCCCTTCGGTCAAACGACCAACGTAAAACTCGACCGGATCGTCATAACCCTTCATCAAGGCTTTGATTTCCGCCTGAATTGCAGGCTCCTGGCTATCGAATTCCAGCAATGCTTTAGGATGCACACCAATCATGCGGTTGATGATAAATTCCAGGCGCGCCAAGCCAACGCCGTCATTAGGGAGACGGGCAAAGTCGAAGGCTCGGTCTGGATTGCCAACGTTCATCATTATTTTCAACGGCAAATTAGGCAGTTCAGTAACTTGTGAGCTCTGAATCGAGAAATCGAGCAACTCTTGATAAACATAGCCCGTATCCCCTTCAGCACAGGAAACCGTAACCTTTTGCCCTTCTCTCAAAATATCAGTGGCATTACCACAACCCACAACGGCTGGGATCCCCAGCTCACGAGCGATGATTGCCGCATGGCAGGTACGCCCGCCACGGTTGGTCACAATCGCTGATGCTTTTTTCATGATCGGTTCCCAGTCAGGGTCCGTCATATCGGTTACCAGTACATCACCGGCCTGAATTCGATCCATCTCGCTGATATCATTAATCACCTTAACCGGCCCCGCACCAATACGATGACCAATGGCACGCCCCTCCACCAACACCTCACTTTGGGCATTCAGCAGATAACGCTCCATAACTTGCTCGTTGGAACGTACTGTTTCCGGGCGAGCTTGCACGATAAACAGCTTACCGGTATGACCATCTTTGGCCCACTCAATGTCCATCGGGCGGCCATAATGCTTTTCGATTGATAGTGCCTGATGCGCCAGCGCTTGCACCTCTTCATCACTGAGAGCGAAACGATTGCGTTGTGCTTCTGGCACATCTTCAATCTGCACCTGTTTGCCATGCTCCTGGCTTTCGGCATAGATCATGCGAATTTTTTTCGAACCCATAGTGCGGCGTACTATCGCGGGTTTGCCATTACGCAATGTTGGCTTATGGACATAAAACTCATCCGGGTTCACCGCTCCTTGCACCACCATTTCGCCTAAACCATAAGCTGCGGTGATAAAAACCACCTGATCGAAGCCTGATTCAGTATCAATAGTAAACATCACGCCCGCCGAAGCGAGATCAGAGCGCACCATCCGTTGTACACCAGCAGACAGCGCCACCCCACGGTGGTCGTAGCCTTGATGCACACGATAGGAAATAGCGCGATCATTGAACAGTGAGGCAAATACGTGCTTGATAGCAACCATCACCGCATCAATCCCCTGCACATTCAAGAAGGTTTCCTGCTGGCCGGCAAAGGAGGCATCTGGCATATCTTCGGCAGTAGCCGATGAACGCACGGCAAAAGAAGCCTCTGGCTCACCGTCAGCTAATTGTTGGTAGGCTTCATGAATAGCCTGTTCAAACTCGGGATGGAACGGCGTCTCAACCACCCATTGACGAATCTGCGCGCCCGCTTTGGCTAATGCTGCAATATCATCAACATTGGTCTGATCCAACAATTGATAAATGCGTTGGTTAACACCGCTTTGCTCCAGAAATTCGTTAAATGCTTGAGCTGTGGTAGCAAAACCATTAGGTACCGAAACACCCAGGTCTGAAAGATTGGTTATCATTTCACCCAGGGAGGCATTCTTGCCGCCTACCCGCTCAACATCGTTCATGCCAAGCTGATTGTACCAAAGCACATTGCACAGATTTAGGCCATTGTTGGACATCGAAACAATCCTTTTTACATTGTCTATTAATTATGGACGGTCAGTAGGGTACAGACGGAGGTATCACGGCTGACGAATCAGCTGTTTCAGACTAGCACAATGATCCATAGTCCATGGACAGGTGAATCGATCAACCCAACAAGAAAAGTTATTTTCAGGCGATTCTGACAGCAAACGCTTTACCGATAGGCCGAATCAGGCACACTGATTAGGCTAAACTTGTCACCAGATGCTCATTTATCAGTGCGAAAATCCGACCAGAAAAATACTCAGGAGTCAGCGTGGAGAGAAGTGTGTTTTATATTTCGGATGGTACCGCCATCACTGCAGAAGTGCTCGGTCATGCTGTCTTGTCGCAGTTCCCTGTTAAAGCCACTACCTTTACGCTGCCGTTTGTCGAAAGTGCTGCGCGTGCGCAAGAGGTTTGCCAGAAGATTAATCAGATATATCAAGACACTGGCGTTAGACCGCTGGTTTTTTATTCGATAATCAGCGCGGAAGTGCGTGAACTCATTCAGCACAGTGAAGGATTTTGTCAGGATATTGTGCAAGCACTGGTTGCCCCACTACAGGGCGAACTGGGGGTTGCCCCCCAGCCGGTGCTCAACCGAACCCACGGTCTTACTGAAAGCAATTTGGGCAAATACGATGCGCGGATTGCGGCTATCGACTACGCCCTGGCCCATGATGACGGTATTTCTCTGCGCAATCTGGACCAGGCACAGGTGATTCTATTGGGGGTTTCCCGTTGCGGTAAAACCCCAACCAGCCTCTATTTAGCCATGCAATTTGGGATTCGTGCTGCCAACTACCCATTTATCGCCGATGATATGGACAATTTGCAACTTCCCGCCGCGCTGAAACCTTTTCAGCAAAAACTGTTTGGTTTGACAATTAACCCTGAACGGCTGGCGGCAATCCGTGAAGAACGGCGTGAAAATAGCCGTTATGCCTCGCTGCACCAATGCCGAATAGAGGTGGGTGAAGTAGAAGCGCTATTTCGCAAGAATCAGATTCGCTATCTGAACTCCACTAACTACTCCGTTGAGGAAATCTCCACCAAAATCCTGGATATTTTAGGCATGAGTCGCCGCATGTTCTAATGGAATATTTGCCTGGGATATTATTTACAGTTTATTTCATCACAAATTGTATGAATCAAGGCCGTGGCGGTTGAATTCATTTAGTTTTGGTTTATTGTGATCGCCATCACTTCCCGGTATTCCTGCCGCAGAGAAGAACAGATTTAGAGAATTTCCATGCATAAAACAGATGAACTGCGGACTGCGCGCATCGATAGCTTAATCACGCCACAACAACTGGCGGAAAAATTACCGATTTCCGCCAGCATTGCCGATAACGTGACAGCGTCACGTAAACGAATTGAAAGGATCCTCACCGGCGAAGACTCCCGCTTGCTGGTGGTTGTCGGTCCCTGCTCGATTCACGACCTTGATGCCGCCATTGATTACGCCACCCGACTGAATGTATTACGCGAGCGCTATCAGGATCGCCTGGAAGTCGTCATGCGCACCTATTTCGAGAAACCGCGCACCGTCGTGGGTTGGAAGGGGTTGATTTCTGACCCGGCGTTGGATGGCTCATGTCAGGTCAATCGTGGGATTGAGATGGCGCGCAAACTGCTATTGGCAGTTAATGAGTTAGGTCTACCTACTGCCACCGAATTCCTTGATATGGTGACAGGTCAGTACATTGCCGACCTGATCAGTTGGGGGGCCATTGGCGCACGTACCACGGAAAGCCAGATTCATCGAGAAATGGCATCGGCCCTCTCCTGCCCGGTGGGTTTCAAAAATGGCACTGACGGCAATACTCGCATTGCAATTGATGCCATCCGTGCCGCGCAAGCCAGCCATATGTTTTTATCTCCGGATAAAAACGGCCAGATGACGATTTACCAAACCAGCGGCAACCCGCATGGGCACATTATTATGCGTGGCGGTCGGCAGCCTAATTATGGTGCATCTGATATTGCCACAGCCTGTGACAGCCTGCGTGAATTCGATTTACCGGAACATCTGGTGGTCGATTTTAGCCATGGTAATTGTCAGAAAATGCACCGCCGCCAGTTGGAAGTTGCCGCTGATATCGGGCAGCAAATCCGTAACGGTTCTAGCGCTATTGTCGGTGTGATGGCTGAAAGCTTCCTGATTGAGGGCTCGCAGAAAATTGTTGCGGGTCAAGCCTTGACCTACGGGCAGTCCATCACCGACCCGTGCCTAAACTGGGCGGATACTGAGCAATTATTGGGCTTGTTAGCGGATGCGGTCAGCAGTCGGTTTTGATTAACACACAGTGATAGAATGGTTTAACCGCTATAGCGGTTCTGTTCTATCACTGAATTAAATGTTCTACGCCCTCTCATACCGCTCAAACCCTTTTTCTACCAATCAATTCTAAACTATCTATCCAACATATTAATTACTAAGCAAAATAAAGTAATTAACATAAAAAGTAATAGAGATTGTTATTGAAACTATCCACACATGAAGATGATAATAATTATCACTTAACTGGATACTCTAAAGAATACTTCTTATGCGTAAGGGCACCTATCCTACTCAAGCCGTAAATTGCACACCAGACCCATTTCCTGCGGTGTTGCAATTATCCTGTATCAACAGCGGACAACTGCTTGGTCAACATGATGTCGTGGTGATCAATCACCAAGGGCAGCTCTATTATTTGCGCCAAACCAAAGCAGGAAAACTGATACTGACTAAATAATTTTTAGTCACTCAATGCTATTTGCAAAAAAAATCCACTACGCCAGCCACCTCATACTGAACACTAAGGCAGCCAGCAACTTATTGATTATGTTTAATAACATAGGGAGAGTTGCTCATGCTTCGTTTCTTTCGTTTATCTTTATGCAGTCTGGCAATAACAGTGGCGTTATCTCCACTGGCGACAGCCCATTCAGCACCCGCCAGTAAGAATCACACCCTTATTGTTACCGGAAATCAACCGACGACTGACAGTTTCACCCCCCCCGGCACAGTCACCGTCATTGATGCTGCATTACCAGACAAACAAACTGCCACCACCGCCGCAGAAATGCTGCAAAACGTACCCGGTGTGAGTGTTAGCGGTGTTGGGCGCACCAATGGACAGAACGTTAATATCAGAGGCTATGATCAGTATGGTGTGCTGGTGCTCATTGATGGTATTCGTCAGGGCATCACGGGGGCCAATATCAGTGGTACTTTCCTTGATCCGGCGCTGATAAAGCGGGTCAGCGTCATTCGTAGCCCATCAACATCAAGGTTTGGCAGTGGCGCCATGGGCGGGGTGATTGCTTACCAGACCATTGATGCGGCCGATTTGCTGGCAGAGGGCCAAAATCTTGGTTTCCGCGTCAGCGGTTATGGTGCCACGGGTTATCACAGTATCGGCTCTGGGATGTCCATTTTTGGCCGTACAGAGAGTCTTGATGGCATTGTCGCGCTAAGTAAACGTAAGGTCGGCAATATTTACCACGGTAACGGTAATGAAGCGCCGAATGATGAAACGATTAACAGCTTGATGTTTAAGGGCACCGCCTATCTTTCTGACAGCCAATCGTTAACCACCGCCTTGCGTTATTACAATAACCAGGCACTAGAACCGCGCATGGCTAACCTTAGTACACCTGACTTAAAATTTAATAAAAGTCCAATGATGAATCGTTCCACCCTGCAACGTGATGCCGAGTTAACCTACCGCCTGCAACCACAACACCTTGATTGGTTGGATGCCACCAGCCAACTCTACTATTCCGAGATCAATATTAGTGATGACGTCAATCGCGAAGGTTCAGGCCGCCGTAAACAGATCACCCACGGCATAAAGCTGGAAAATAACAGTAAGCTATTTGCCTACAGCCCAGTCGCACATTTGTTCACTTATGGTGTGGAAGCCTACCATCAAGAGCAAGTGCCAACCGGCGTTATTCGTAATTTTCCCCCTGCTGAAATCAAATTCTCCTCCGGTTGGTTGCAAGACGAAGTTACACTGCGTGATTTACCCGTTACCTTGCTGGTAGGCAGCCGCTTCGACAGTTATAAAAACAGCCGCATAGGATTTGCTGATAAGGAGGCAAAAAACTGGTCAACACGGGGGGCAATTACGATTGATCCAACCGATTGGTTGATGCTGTTTGGTGCTTACAGTCAGGCATTTCGTACCCCAACGCTAGCTGAGCTTTATAACAACTCGCTACACTTCTCTGCCGGATGGTTCTCTAATTACTGGTCCCCTAATCCAAACTTAAGACCAGAAAGCAACATCACCCGCGAAACGGGGTTCGGAGTGTATTTTGATAATCTATTTGCCGATAACGATTCAGTTAAATTTAAAGCCAGCTATTTTGATATCCACGCTAAAGACCGCATTACCAGTCATGTCAATATGATGAGCTCCGGCTACATCAATATCCCGCGCAGTAAAAGCTGGGGTTGGGATGTGTCATTGGATTACCAGAATCAATGGATTGACTGGACGCTGGCCTATAACCGCACTCGTGCTATTAATCTCGACACCCGCCAATTTATTAACAGTATCAATCCAGATACCGTCACCAGCAGGCTTAATATCCCTATTGCCAACAGTGGTTTTAGCACTGGCTGGATCCTGACAATGGCAGAAAATACCAAGTTTATGAAAAATAACGATGCCAAAACGTCGTCACGCCGTCCCTATGCGCCGCAAGCTGGTTATGCGGTCCATGACTTTTACCTAAGCTACCATGGGGCTGGCAGCTTGAATGGCCTCACCACCACCGCAGTATTGGGTAATGCATTCAATAAGGTGCACTACTCACCACAAGCAATCCCGCAGGATGGTCGTAATGCCAAACTATTAATCAGCTATCAGTGGTAATCACAAGGAAGCGGCTCATGGAAATATCACATTACCAACACTATCTCAACACTCGGCAGCAACACCCCAGCAAGCCTCTACACGATATCGCTCGTATGATGAATATCAGTGAAGCCGAGCTATTTTATGCGCGGGTAGGACAGGATGCGCAACGCCTGGATATCAGTGCCGATAGACTGCTGACTGAGTTAGCCAGTGTCGGTGTCACTAAATCGATCACCCGTAACGATTATGCAATACATGAGCATTGGGGTGAGTACCAGAATTTGCGCTTGCACGGTCACCTGGGTTTGGTTCTTAATCCACGCGCGCTGGATTTAAGGCTGTTTTTCCGTCAATGGGACAGCATTTTTAGCCTGAGCGAGGAGACACCACAGGGTAAGCAATTGAGTATTCACTGCTGTAATCTGCAAGGCAAGGCAATCCATCAAATCTACTGTACCGAAGAAACAGACCTTAACGCATGGCAGCAGTTGGTGGAAAAGTATCGCTGTGAAACCAATGCGCGGTTAGTGTTCTCCCCCACAGAGAAAGCGTTCACTCCAGAGACAGTCATTGATAACGCTGCGATAGATAATGAATGGCGCAAAATGAACGATATCCATCGGTTCTTTATGCTACTCAAACGCAATAAAATCACCCGCCGGCAAGCCTTCCGGGCTGTCGGTGATGATCTGGCTTATCCGGTTGATAATAAAGCATTAAGGCAAATTTTATATGCGGCACAGGCTTGCCAGAATGAAGTGATGATCTTTGTCGGTAACACCGGGTGTATGCAGATCTTCACTGGCGTGATAGAACAATTCATTGCCTGCCAGGGGAAGCAAACACCGCCGCCTCATTGGATGAGTGTGCTTAACCGCCGTTTTGCTTTGCACCTGCATGAGAATGCCATTGCAGAAAGTTGGGTAACCCGCAAACCGACCAGCGAGGGTTACATCTCAAGTCTGGAGCTGCTGGATACTCAAGGTAACCATATTCTGCAACTATTTGGGCAACGTAGCGAAGGCCAACCAGAGCAGCACCACTGGCATCAGCAACTGGCCGAATTGACTGCTATAGGCTCCGCTGATGAATAAATGGCTAATATTTATTGCCATTATAATTCCAATCAGTGGCATTGCCAGCCAACGCATTATCACACTCGGCAGTGATATCTCTGAAATCACCTACGCATTAGGCGTAGGTGCCAACATTGTGGCCAGGGATAGTGCCAGCCAACACCCCAGTGAATTGAAAACCTTACCCGACGTGGGTTACTTGCGACAACTCAATGCCGAAGGCATTCTCGCGTTACAACCTACGTTGGTGTTATGTCGTAAACAGGCTTCAGCGTCACGAGCGCTAAAGCAAATCACTGACTATGGGGTAAAGGTCATACTTATTCCCGCGGACAGTTCGCCACAAACAGTGGTAACTAAAATTCAGTTGATTGCCAGCGCAGTTAATCAGCAACAGAAAGGCCGGCAACTGATCAATCACTACCAGCAACAGCTGGCAATGATAGATTCCACACCATTGTCGGTAAAGGTTCTATTTATCATAAGCCACGCGGGGTTACCGCCGCTGGCTGCGGGTAAAAATACTGCTGCGGATAGCTTATTTCGCCTTTCAGGCCTGAACAACACCATGCAAAAATTCAGCGGATATCGCCCTTTATCACAAGAAGGGATTATCGCCAGTGCTCCTGACCTGCTGATTGTTACGTCATATAGCGTTAAATCACTGGGTGGTATTGATAATATATGGCGTTTACCGGGAATAGCTCTGACTCCTGCGGGTAAAAAGCAACGATTACTGGTAATTGATGATAGAGCATTACTGAGTTTTGGCCTGCAAACACCCCAAGTTCTACAACAGTTGCGGAGTGCCGGGGAGTCTAGCCGGTAAAAGCGTCTTCTGTTAGCGACGAGTAGGAGTGATTGCAATACCTTTCATCCTTGAAGCCGCAGCTAAGTTAGCGGCTGTTACTCACCCGAGTCACTGAATACGTTGGATATGCAACCAACTAACTGGAACAGGAGATTTCCAGATGTTTCCCCCAGTCAGGGGGTAATGCCGCCAAGTCATCAAATTCAGGTTGCTCTGCGAAAGGATGCTGTAATGCCTGATGCAATCGCTGTAGCGGTTGAATATCATCCTTTTCAGCGTGATCAATCACTTGCTGTGCCAGGTAGTTACGCAATATATATTTCGGGTTAACCGCTTTCATCAATTGCTGACGCTGAACATCGTCAATCGGCTCTTGTTGCAGACGTGTACGATAACGGTGGTACCAACTGTCAAAACCGGCTCTATCGATAAAATCATCACGTAGTGGCGATTGCGCCGAATGCATTTCAACCTGGCTCAACAAGCGGAATGTGCGGGTATAATCTCGCCCCTCTTGAATCATCAAACTCAATAATCCTGTCAGTAACTCGTTATCCTGGCTGCTGTTTTCGACAAAACCTAGTTTAGCGCGCATCTGTTGGCCATAAGCTGCCATTAACTCTGGCTCATAAGCCCCTAGTGCCAACTGTAGCTGCTCCACCGACATTAAGCCGGACAACGCCTGCCCCAACCGATGCAGATTCCATAATGCGACCGCGGGCTGATTATCGAAAGCATAACGCCCCTGACCATCAGAGTGATTGCAAATATATCCCGGTACATAGTCATCAAGAAAACCAAATGGACCATAGTCTATGGTAATACCAAGAATCGACATATTATCGGTATTCATCACACCATGAGCAAAACCGACCGTTTGCCAATGAGCGATTAAACGTGCCGTGCGTTTTACCACATCAGTAAACCACAACAGGTAACTTTCCGGTTGACCGGCCCATTGCGGCCAGTGACGAGCAATAACATAATCAGCCAACTGTCTGACCTGTGCAGGCTGCTGTCGATAATAGAAGTGTTCGAAATGGCCAAAACGAACATGACTTTCAGCCACGCGTAATAGCATCGCCCCACGTTCTGGTTGCTCACGATAAACAGGATGTTCGCTGGTAACAATGGTCAGTGCACGGCTGGTAGGTATTCCTAGATGGTGCAATGCTTCGGAGGCTAAAAACTCCCGGACGACTGAGCGCAAAACGGCCCGCCCATCCCCCATGCGGGAATAAGGGGTTAACCCTGCGCCTTTCAAATGCCAATCCATACTGCGGCCGTCACTGAGTTGTTGTTCCCCGAGCAAAATCCCACGGCCATCCCCGAGCTGCCCTGCCCATACGCCGAACTGGTGGCCACTATATACTTGTGCCAGCGGCTCCATACCTGGTAGCAAAGCCTCTCCTGCCCATACGCTGGCTTTCGGCAAACTAAACCAACTCTCATCCAGCCCAAGCTCCTGCGCTAAAGGGGAACTGTGGTACAGCAAGCGTGCCCCCTTTAACGGCGTTGGTTGCAAGTGAGTATAAAAACCGCTCAATTGCTGCCCGTAGCTATTATTAAATTGAGGCGTATTCTCAGATTCTGAAGCGCTATCTGATGGAATAAAGTTAAAAGGGGTCATCAGCGTAATACCTCAGCCAGCCAGTGACTAACTTGCAACAGCTCAGCGTGTGACTCAGGAAAATCATCGCTTAATTGCTGACAAACAACGTTAATAGCCTCGGGACGATACACCGTCCCTTGTAGCCGCGCAGCCAAAGCTTCCAGCGGAGCCGGATTCAAACTATCCGTAAAGATTTGGCAGCGAGCGATGGCACCCTGTAATACATCAAAATGCAGTTCAATTCCGCCCCAAATAAAACGGGTATCGACTAAGTGGCTAAAGGCGGGGGCCTGACCGAAATTCCATTCCCAGCTACTCTGTTTAGCAAATTGTTCGGTAAAACCAGGTAGGTCGGGCAATACTTGTGGGGAGATTCTTTCCGCCAGCACCTTTTCATTATAATAATCGAAAAAAGCCTGCTCAATGGCGACACAAATCTGTTGATGCTCAATTCCCGGTAATAGCTCCACCAGATTGGTGACTCGGGAGCGCACTGATGTAATCCCTTTGGCCTGCAATTTTTTCGGATCAGGATTAAGGTAATCGGCCAAACGACTCAGATCCGCACTCAATAACAATGTGCCATGATGAAAACCACGATCTTTGGTCTCTTTATACGCCGAGCCCGAAACTTTGCGCTCATCATCACCGTTCTTAACCACCAAATCATTACGACCTGAAGCGGTGGCCTGAATTCCGAGCGAGGCTAACGCAGTAAGAATAATTTGAGTGGAGACCGTTTTATCATATTCAGGTTTACCCGCCATAAAGGTGAAACAGGTATTGCCCAAATCATGAAATACCGCCCCGCCGCCGCTGCTGCGCCGAGCCAGCTTCACGCCATCTTGCTCCATTTGGCGCGTATTACACTCTTTCCATGGATTCTGAGCACGGCCTATCACCACGGTGTCAGCATTACGCCACAAAAATAACACTCGCTGATCCGGGGACATCTGACGGAAAATGCACTCTTCTACCGCCAGATTAAACCAGGGGTCATAAGAATCAGAAATGAGTAAGCGAAGGGATGACATAAACGCGGCTCCGAACCAAAATAAGCAGCTATTAAGATAACATAACCAACGCCGATATCTTTAGGTTCGAGGATTCATTCTGTATTGATTAAGAACTATATCGAAAATGCATCAAATGCGACGCGCTTGCCAGTACACACGTTTCCAATAAACATTTTCTAGCGATGAACGGATCACACCTTTACTCGTTGAGGCATGAATAAATTCATCATTAGTATCGTAAATACCGACATGCAGCCCATTTTGTCCACTGCCAGTTTTGAAAAACACCAAGTCGCCAGGCATGAGTTCATCACGAGAGACTTTAGTGCCTAAGGTGGTCTGCGCTGCTGTTGTTCGGGGTAATTGCATATCAAAACGATCACGGAATGTGCGGTAAACAAACCCTGAACAATCAACCCCACTTTGATCCAGCCCACCATTACGGTATGGCGTTCCTTCCCATTGACGCAGTTGTTCATTCAGTTTAGCAACTACCACAATAGAATCTGATAAGTGACCACTCGGTGTTGGAGCATGGCTGCTACAACCAGCAAGAATCATACTGACCAAAAAGATCCAGAAACGCATCCGCATCGAGATATCACCAGGGTAAGGCTTAGCCAATCCACCGCACAGCAAGCTATTCGGCGCTATATCTGGCCAGCAAGAGGTACCAGTAGAGCTAATTTAGCTATCGAGTCTGGAAAAAACAAGTTATATGAATGAGATAATAGATTTAATCACTTTTTATGGGTTTGGTGTGAATCAGCCATATCCCCAGTAGGATAAACCCCGCCCCTAACGTTTTTAATAACGTCGCCGACTCATTGAACCAGGGTAACAATACAGCGGCTAAATAGACGAGCGCATAACTAAGACTCAGTAATGGATAGGCTCGATTGAGTGGCAAATACCTTAAGGCAAAAAACCAGCACAACATAGATACTGCATAGCCGGCTAGCCCGAAAGTTACCGCCATTAATTGTGTCAGATGATGTGCTAAAAACTGACCATTAATATCTGCCAACGATATTAATGGGGTATGCATCATCCCCCACTTCAACATGAGTTGGGCCATGGTCACCAACACCACACTGCCTATTCCCCACAGGTAACCTTTCATAAATGCCAACTAATCAAAAGGATGCCAAACATAATGGCGGCAACACCCAACCAATGGCGAGAAGTTGTCTTTTCTCCATAAAACAACTGCGCGGCCAAGGTCACCAACACAAAGTTAAAGCTTAATAGCGGGTAAGCCACACTCAAAGGCAGATGTTGCAATAAACGTAACCACAGCACCATTCCTAAGCCCAGCAATATCACTGCGATAGCAAGCCAACGCAGTGTTGGCGCAAGCCGTTTTTCACCAGATTGCCCCCAACATTGTGCAGCTTGCTTCTGACACAGTTGCCCCGCACAGGTCAATAAACTGACAACTATCAATAGCAAATAATTTGTCATGGTGTCTTTTGGTACCACAAAAGTGCCAAACGATTCATTAAATTAACCTTGTCGGCTACCGGATAATGGGCAGAGATGTCCTCACCGCGAGATAATTGCACAACTAACGACACGTCACCTTGCTGCCTTGCATGAGCCAACCATTCACTAAAATCTTTATTGCTAATGTATTTATCTTTGCTGTCAGCATAGTTCAGCCCATAAGACAGCTCGCCCTTTTCGCTGAACATCAGTATATCGCTACGTTTCAGTTGCCACGCTAACCCTGCCGCTACCCCCGCACTGTCGGTAAGCACATAGCGACTGCTGCTCAACGCATCAAAATTATTCTGAATAAAATTTTGCGGCTGTTTGGAATCAATAACCTGTTGAGGAATCAGGTAACCCACCAGCAAAACCAACAATAATGGACAGGCGGCAGCCCAACGCCAATAACGGGCGTTATTATACAATGTAATCAGCCCCACCAACCCCCATCCAGTAAAGGCGACTATCCCCAACACTACTTTCTGCTGCTCGTGTGGCCCATAGGCGACCAAGTGCCCTACCAAATTCAAACCAATAACTAACACCGCCAGCGCGCAAACTAATCCAAAAATAAGATTTATTGCACCATTTATTTTCAGCGCGCGCATACGCATGTTACTGGCGCAATCTGTTGCATATGCCGCCATCAGTAAAGATAGTGGAGCCATACATGGCAAGATATACGTTGGGAGTTTTCCTTTAGCCACACTGAAGAATAACAACGGCATGACGACCCAACTGAGCAAAAAGAACAGCTCTGGTTTTGCCACCCGTTCACGCCACCCTTTAAGTAACGCTCCCGGTAATAACCCCAACCACGGCAATACACCGATGCAAAGAATAGGCAGGTAATACCAAATGGGGGCTTTATGTTGAGCATCTTTTTCAGCGAATCTCTGAATATGTTCAACCCAAAAGAAGTAATGCCAGAAATCGGGTTCACGTTGCGCGATGGCCAATGCCCACGGCAAGCTCAAGATTACCGCACCCAATATCGCTATCGGGCCAAAAATGATGAGTTCTTTTATTCGCTTTTGCTGTATGACAATAGGCAATACCGAAATAACCGGCACGGCCAACGCCAGAAAACCTTTGGTCATAAAGCCCATGCCACAAGCAAGGCCGAGCAAAAGGTAAGCCCCCACCTTCTGCGCCAAGGTTTCGGCCTGCAATGTGAGATAAAAACAGACCATTGAAGCGGTCAGCCATAATGAAATCATCGGGTCCAATACCGCATAGGAGCCGATACTAAATACCAACAACATGGAGAGATAAATTAATGTCGCCAGTACCGATGTGGAGCGATTACGCCACAATAAAGTCGCTAACCAATAGACTAATATTGCACTTAGCGCGGTACTAAAAATGGAACCAAATCGGACGGCAAAATTAGTGTCGCCAAATATCCACTGGCTAATATTATTAAACCAATATCCAGCGATAGGCTTTTCGAAATAGCGGATCCCCAGAAAATGCGGCACAACCCAATCACCACGTTGCAACATTTCCCGGCTAATCTCAGCGTAGCGAGTTTCGTCAGGTTGCCACAGTAAACGACTATTGATTGGCAATAGGTATAGCAAAGCAAAAAACAACGCCAACAGTGCTGCCCCGCCTCCTTTTAACAGTTTCATCCGACATCCTTAATTTTTGTCTGACACCCTAACCAACCCTCTCGGCCAGGAAAGGTGGTACGCTCGACGGTCCCTATCGGCAATAAATCTAAATCATCGGGTAATAACTCTCGAAGCGGGCAAAACTGGATACCTTGTTTTTTGGCCTGGACTAATAATTGCTCAAACATTACTGCCTGAGACATCCCTTCAACTTCAGCATGAATGGTATAAACCGAGACACCTCTATCACGCAAAATAGCTTCAATGATGAAATTATTAAAATCCTCAGCCCGCACTTCACTCCCTACGACTTCATCGTACGTTGGCAACGTAACAGGAATTTGTACACTGCCAAGACTGCCATCAGGTAATAGGGGGCGGAAAGGATGAGTACCACGACAATCACTGTTATAACGAAAAGCGAACGGTTGCTTGATGGCTAACACCCGCGAGTCTGCACGCCAGCCGGCAGCCGCGGAACAAGTTACCGGCTGCCCAATGCTGTTCTGTAATGCATCCACACCCCATTGAACCTGCTCAGTTAGCTGTTGTGTTGACCACGATGCAACCTTAGCTTGCCAGCCTTGATGATCCCATGCATGCAAACCAACCTCATGCCCTGCTTGTAACGTGGCTTTCATTAATGAGCCAAGGTCTTTACCGATTTTTTTACCCGGCCAGGCGGTTCCGGCCAGTAAGATATCCCAGCCATAAAGCGAAGCGGCATTAGAACGCAACATCTTCCACAAGAAACGAGGTCGGAAAAGACGCCACAAGTGACGCCCCATATTATCTGGGCCAACACTGAAGAAAAAGCTGGCGCTGATATCATACTGTTCCAATACAGCAAGTAATGATGGCACACCTTCTTTTGTTCCACGGTAGGTATCCACATCAATTCTTAGTCCAACTTGCTTCATAGATAATGCTCATCCTTTTGGGTTTCACCCAGTTCCAGTACAGCACCACGAAGGAAGAAATCCAAGGTTTCGCTGACAGTTTGCTGCAAAGCGATTTCTGGCTGCCAATGTAAAATACGTCGCGCATTCGTGATGCTGGGGGTGCGATATTCGACATCCTGATAGCCTTTACCATAATAGGCACTGCTTTCGATATCTTTAAAGCCAGCAAATGGTGGGAAGTGACCACGTAATTGATGTTTTTCAAAACTACTCAGCAGCATTTGCGCTAATTCGCGAATACTGGCCTCATTCGTCGGGTTACCAATATTGATTATCTGACCATCACAGCAGCCATCATTGTTCTCAATAATGCGAAATAGCGCTTCAATGCCATCATGAATATCAGTAAAACAGCGTTTTTGCGCGCCACCATCAACCAGTTGAATAGGAGAGCCTTCAACCAGATTTAATATCAATTGTGTAATGGCGCGGGAACTACCAATACGAGCAGCGTCAAGGTTATCCAAACGTGGCCCCATCCAGTTAAATGGGCGGAACAATGTGAATCTGAGGTTTTCTTTCGCACCATAAGCCCAGATAACACGATCCAATAATTGTTTGGATACCGAATATATCCAGCGTTGTTTGTTAATTGGCCCAACAATCAGTCGCGAACTGTCCTCGTCAAACTCTTTGTCATCACACATACCATAAACTTCAGAAGTGGATGGGAAGACAATACGTTTATTGTATTTAACGCAATCGCGAACAATCTTTAAATTTTCTTCAAAATCTAATTCGAAAACACGCAGTGGATTGCGGGTATATTCAATTGGCGTCGCAATAGCCACCAGCGGCAAAATGACATCACATTTTTTAATATGATATTCGATCCATTCGGAATGAATACTGATGTCGCCTTCCACGAAATGGAAGAAAGGGTTATCCAAGAAACGACTAATAGCATCAGAACCAATATCCAGACCATAGACTTCGTAACGGTCATCACGCAACAAGCGTTCGGTTAAGTGATTACCAATGAAGCCGTTCACACCAAGGATCAGTACACGGGTACGTCTTTTCAAAGCATTGCTTGGTCTGTTAGCTAAACGCACATCCGTGACAATGCCCATTTCTTGGGCTAATCGACTACCCTGAACATACAAACCCGCGTCTCCCTGACCAGTAACAATCTCCAGCGCACCTTCACCGCAGGCGACAACTAAAGGTGAAATTGAGAGTATGGTGCCGGGTAACTTTCCGTGTGCCATCTTCAGCGGTCGCGCACGCCAGATGATGAGTTTACGCTGCCCAAGATAGCTGAATGCACCGGGATAAGGCTCCGTCACGGCACGAACTAAATTATTGATATCTGATGCTGACTTTTGCCAATTGACCTCTCCATCAGCAGCAGTTCGTCGGCCAAAATAGCTGGCATCGGCTTCTTTTTGTGGTGTCAGATGCAGTGAAGAACACTTCATTTTTGGCAATAAATCACGTAACAACTCTTGCGACGCTTCACGCATTTTTGCATGTAATGTCAATGCAGTATCTGTATCGCTGATGGTAACTTTGTGTTGGCCCACAATTGGGCCTGCATCAGCTTTTTTTACCATTTGGTGCAAGGTTACACCTGTTTCGGTCTCCCCATTAACCAGCGCCCAGTTAATCGGAGCACGCCCACGGTATTTCGGCAACAAGGAGCCGTGTAAATTGAACCCTCCTTGCGGTGCTAACGACAAAATTTCATCACACAGCATATTGCGATAATAGAAAGAGAAAATAATATCCGGCTGTAATTGCTTAATACGCTCAACCCATAACGGATGATTGGCATCATCCGGTGCAAATACAGGAAGTTCTAAATCAGCAGCAACCCGGGCCACTGAAGAGAAAAAACGATTCTCATTAGGATCGTCAGTATGGGTAAATACTGCCTGAATATCGTAACCTGCTGCTACTAGTGCTTTTAGACCTACACAGCCAATATCATGATAGGCAAATACAATCGCTTTCATTTTTCTACTTCCTGATTATTGTCGGTATGCTCTGTCCCGACCACTTTCTGTATGAAATAACGTGGGCGCGCGCGCACATCGTTATAAATTCGACCGATGTATTCACCGAGTAGCCCCATACCAACGAATTGGGCACCGATGAACATGAACAACACGGCAAAGAGCGTAAAGACACCGCCGCCTGCCCATTCCGGGCCAAATACCAAACGCAAAACCACTAACAGCACCGCAAGAGTAAAACCAGAAAGTGCAATGACACTGCCCACCAGGCTTAACAGACGTAATGGGGTCGTTGTCAGGCAAGTTATCAAGTCATACATGAGATTAATGAGCTTCATCAGGCTGTATTTTGAGTCACCGAATTCGCGCTCAGCATGATGAACTGTAATTTCAGTGGTACGGCGGGCAAAGGTGTTTGCCAGAATGGGAATAAAGGTACTGCGTTCGTGACAGTGTAACATTGCTTCTACGATATGACGGCGGTAGGCTCGTAACATGCAGCCATAGTCACCCATAGATTTACCTGTAGCACGTTGAATCATCAGATTAATCAAACGGGAGGCTGTTTTACGAAACAGCGAATCTTGCCGATTAGCGCGCACAGTCCCGACGACGTCGTAGCCCTCTTCTGCCACACTGACCAGCCGTGGGATTTCCTCCGGCGGGTTTTGCAGATCAGCATCAAGTGTAATGACCAAATCACCACTAACCTGATTGAATCCAGCCATAATGGCTGAATGTTGGCCATAATTACGATTTAGCAAAACTGCGATTATGTGGTTTTCAGGTACGTTCGCCGCTGTTGTCAAAATTTCAGCAGAACTATCACTACTCCCGTCATCAACCAGAATAATTTCATAAGGTTGGGTGAGTAACTTACAGGCAGCCGACGTCCTCTCTATTAATGCCGGCAAGCTCTCTTGCTCGTTATAAACAGGGATAACTATTGATACTTTTTTGATTTGCTCATTTTGTAACACGGTGCGGCCCTATAATAGTTGCCAATGCATCAACTACCCGGTCAACATCACTGTCTAGCATGTCGGGGAAAAGGGGCAATGTGCATAATCTGGCGGAATTCCACTCGGTATTGGGTAAGTGCAACTGTGGATAGCGTTCGCGATAATACTTTTGAGTATGGGCGGCACGAAAATGCAGACCAGTACCAATTCCTGACTCTTTCAACCGCTCCATCAGTGAGTCGCGACTCATTGCGCAGCGACCTTCATCAACACGCACCATAAACAGATGCCATGCATGGAGATGGGCATAGTCGGGAACCGCCAGGGGTTGCAAGGGGGAATCGTTCAATGCCTTATAGTAGCGGGCAACTAATTCTTGGCGACGGGCATTGATTTCAGGTAAACGCCTGAGTTGCACTACCGCAATCGCTGCGTGAATATCAGATAAGTTATATTTATAACCAGGCACTATGACTTCGGCCTGTGGGCTACGCCCTTGTCGCTGTCGATCAAAGGCATCCACACCCAGGCCATGAAACTTAAGTTGCCGTACTTTGTCGGCTAGCTCATCATCATCAGTAGCAATTAAGCCGCCTTCAGCACAAGTCATGTTTTTAATGGCATGGAAAGAGAAAATAGCGGTGCCCTTCTCGCCAATCCATTGATTACCATAGCGGGTGCCAGCAGCATGGGCCGCATCTTCAATCAATGGGATACCTTGATGCTGAGCAATTAAACGCAAAGCATCAAGATCACAGGGAGCGCCGGCATAATGTACCGGGATAATGGCTTTGGTTTTTGCGGTGATAGCTGCTGCAACATCCGCAGCATTTACCATTAAAGTGTCGCGATCAACATCAATCATTACCGGCTCAGCGCCCAGCAACACAATCATATTAAGAGTAGAAACCCACGTTTGAGACGGGGTAATAACTTCATCCCCTGGGCCAATACCCAAGGCCATCAAGGTGATATGCATTCCCGCAGTGGCCGAACTGACAGCAATAGCATGCTTGCAACCAAATGCCTTACAAAAATCAGTTTCTAACTGTTGATTCTGTGGGCCGGTGGTTATCCAACCTGAGCCTAATACATTTATGACCGCATTAATTTCGTCCGTACCGATTGACGGACGTGAAAATGGCAAAAAATTCTGCATTGAATAATCCCTTAGGACACCAGAGCTGTCGGCAACTATATGCTCACTTAAGTTAACGAAAACTAAACGCCCATCAGATAAACCGGTGGTCTGCTAGGGTCAACTCTAGTCCATTAACCTTAAATAAACCTTAAGATAGCGTTTTTTTGCTGATATATTCAGAAAGGGTATGTCACGAAGAAAGGAATTGGTTTTCATATAAAAATCAAACAACTAACATAAAACACTGTGGGATGTTTCATCACAATGATTTAATAGATTTTATCTG
>NZ_JAZGQE010000007.1:0-58480 GCF_048593885.1 Yersinia sp. 1252 StPb PI
GCGCTATGATTTTTAACTTTCTACTTATATATTTTATTACGTCGATAACAGGAGGCTGTCAGGCATGTTCTATCGTTACGGTGAAACAGAAATTAACCATCTCAAACGGCGTGATAAAAAGATGGCCGCCGCCATCGAACGGCTGGGGATGATAACTCGCCCGCTATCCCCTGATTTATTTGCTGCATTGATCAGAAATATCGTTGACCAACAAATTTCGGTCAAGGCGGCACTAACGGTCAACGCACGGTTGGTCGCATTGCTCGGGGCCGTGACACCAATAACTGTCGCAACTGCAACGGTAGAGGCTATTCAAGGGTGTGGTATGACGATGAGGAAAGCGGGATACATTAAAGGTGCTGCGGATGCTGCACTTAATGGCACGCTGGATTTATCTGCTATTTCCCTGCTGCCCGATAACGACGTTATTGCGCAGCTATCAAGCCTCAACGGTGTCGGCATCTGGACCGCAGAAATGTTATTGATCTCCTCACTTGCACGACCCGATGTCGTCAGTTGGGGAGATTTAGCGATCCGGCGCGGCATGATGAATCTATATGGCCATAAAACGCTGCCACGAGAACGCTTTGAGCGTTACCGCCGCCGTTACACACCCTATGGAACAACGGCATCCCTCTATCTATGGGCACTGTCACATGAGACGGTATAAGTAGCCTCACACCCCCATATTCATCACATCTTGATAAGCCGCAACTAACTTATTACGAACTTGGATGCCCAGTTGTAAAGATACTGATGACTTTTGCATATCTACCATCACATCATTCAGGCCAACACCGGGCACACCCAATTCAAAATTCTGTGCCTGAGTGCGGGCATGCTGTTGGTTTTCACTGATTTTGCCGATGGCCGCTTTCAACTCACTGGCGAAGCCGGCCTCTACTGGCAACATCTTTGCCGAACCGGATGCCTGCAATGCAGTGACCTGCAACTGCTGTAAAACCCCTTCAATACCTTGAACAGACATGCTCATCCTCAAACGATGTAATGGGTCAAATAACAACATGGAAAATGAGTCCGTAAATGCGGTTATTCACTATTCGCCACGTGTCACTATTTTCAGGATGACACCCTAACACATCATTTTTGTACTAAAGCCGCTAATTAGACACAAAAATACCGGCTTATTGAGCCATCGAATTCATCACTTACAGCAAATAATGGCATGCCCATAAAAGGGGAGATCAGCTATTGATGCTTTATCGCTCACAGCACTTGGGAGTCTGTTTTGTTTCGACACACTAGTTACATAAAAAATACTAACTCAAACGTTGTTCAGCTTGGCCAAGGACGTGTATGAATGCCTCGATAACTGGCGGTGAAAATCGTGAGAATGTTTTTACGACGACACTGGCACGCCTACGCGCGAATCCAAAAATCCCACTGCTGATTGCTGCGGCTGCGGCCGTCGCTATTATTGTCGCGCTGATGTTATGGGCTAAAAGCCCGGATTATCGCGTCCTTTATAGCAACCTGAATGATCGTGACGGTGGTGATATCGTTACGCAACTGACACAACTGAATATCCCTTATCGCTTCGCTGATAATGGTGGCGCGTTGTTGGTCCCGGCAGATAAGGTACATGAAACCCGCCTGCGTCTGGCCCAACAAGGCTTGCCTAAAGGCGGTGCGGTAGGTTTTGAACTGCTGGATCAGGAAAAGTTTGGCATCAGCCAATTCAGTGAGCAAATTAACTATCAGCGCGCTTTGGAAGGTGAACTGGCGCGCACTATTGGCACCCTCGGGCCAGTGATGAATGTGCGTGTTCACTTGGCAATGCCAAAACCTTCTCTCTTTGTTCGGGAACAAAAGTCTCCAACCGCCTCTGTAACACTCGCATTGCAACCAGGTCGTGCCCTTGATGATGGCCAGATTAACGCCATCGTATATATGGTTTCCAGCAGCGTGGCCGGTTTACCGCCGGGTAACGTGACTGTCGTTGACCAAACCGGCCGTTTGTTAACGCAATCCGACAGTGCGGGCCGTGATTTAAACGCCGCACAACTCAAATTTACTAACGAAGTTGAAAATCGCTTCCAACGTCGCATTGAAACCATACTCGCCCCGATGGTCGGTAACGGTAATGTGCATGCGCAGGTCACGGCTCAAGTTGATTTTGCCAGCCGTGAACAGACCGATGAAGAGTACAAGCCTAATCAGGCCGCCGACAAAGGCGCGGTCCGCTCACAGCAAGTTAGCACCAGTGAACAACTGGGGGGAACCAATGTCGGTGGTGTTCCGGGGGCATTATCCAATCAGCCATCTGCCACACCGGTCGCACCGATTGAAACCCCAGCAGCGACGCCTGCTGCCGGTGCTGCTGGTGCCACAGCGAACAATGCCAACGCGGCTAATCGTCCGGCCACTGCCGCTAAATCGACAGCGACGTCAAGCAACAGCCGCCACGACCAAACCACTAACTTTGAAGTTGACCGCACAATCCGTCATACCCAGCAACAAGCTGGCATGGTGCAGCGCCTCTCTGTTGCCGTTGTTGTTAATTACGGCAGTGATAAGGCGGGCAAGCCAGTTGCGCTGACCAAGGATCAATTGGCACAAGTGGAATCCCTGACACGCGAGGCGATGGGCTTCTCTACTGATCGTGGCGACACATTAAATGTGGTGAATACACCATTTAACGCCACCGATGATGCCAGCGGCAACACACTGCCCTTCTGGCAGCAACAATCGTTCTTTGATCAGATGTTAAATGCTGGTCGTTATCTGCTTATCTTGCTGGTGGCATGGATTTTATGGCGCAAATTAGTGCGCCCTATGGTCGCTAAGAAACAAGTTGCTGATAAGGCTGCGGCATCGGTCAATAACATTGTCCAGACTGCGGTAGCGTCTGAAAATGCCAAACAGAGTAAAGAAGAGCTGGCCTTACGTAAGAAAAATCAGCAGCGAGTGAGTGCTGAAGTTCAGGCCCAGCGTATACGCGAACTTGCGGATAAAGACCCACGTGTTGTCGCGCTGGTTATCCGTCAATGGATGAGTAATGACCAATGAGCCTGACCGGAACTGAAAAAAGCGCCATCATGCTGATGACTCTGGGTGAAGACCATGCCGCTGAGGTGTTTAAACACCTCTCCTCGCGCGAAGTGCAGCAACTCAGTACCACCATGGCCAGTATGCGTCAGGTTTCTCACCAGCAACTGATTGATGTATTGGCTGAATTTGAAGACGATGCCGAGCAATATGCCGCACTGAGCGTCAACGCCAGTGATTACCTGCGCAGTGTGCTGATAAAAGCCTTGGGGGAAGAGCGCGCATCCAGCTTGTTGGAAGATATTCTGGAATCGCGCGAAACCACCAGTGGCATGGAAACGCTCAACTTTATGGAACCGCAGATGGCGGCCGACCTGATCCGCGACGAACATCCGCAGATTATCGCCACCATCCTGGTCCATCTGAAACGCGCTCAGGCCGCCGACATACTGGCGCTGTTCGACGAGCGCCTGCGCAACGATGTGATGTTGCGTATCGCCACCTTTGGTGGTGTCCAGCCCGCCGCATTGGCTGAGTTGACCGAAGTATTGAACAACCTGCTCGATGGCCAGAACCTCAAACGCAGCAAAATGGGCGGTATCCGCACAGCGGCCGAGATTATCAACCTGATGAAAACACAACAGGAAGAGACGGTCATGGACGCAGTACGCGAATACGACGGCGAATTGGCTCAAAAAATTATCGACGAAATGTTCCTGTTCGAGAATTTGGTCAGTGTCGACGACCGCAGCATTCAGCGTTTACTGCAAGAGATAGACAACGAATCACTGTTGATCGCCCTGAAAGGTGCCGATCAAGCATTGCGCGAGCGTTTCCTCAGCAACATGTCATTGCGTGCAGCAGAAATCTTGCGCGACGATCTGGCAACCCGTGGACCGGTACGTATGTCACTGGTCGAAAACGAACAGAAAGCCATCTTGCTTATCGTCCGTCGTCTGGCGGAAAGCGGCGAGATAGTCATTGGTGGTGGCGAGGATATCTATGTCTGACAGGATAAATGCCCTGCCCTGGCAACCTTGGTCACTCAACGACTTTGCCACTACATCGGATACTACTCCGCCCGCGGCTGCGCCGGATATCAGTATGCTGTTTACTGATGAACCGGATACGGGTAGCGATAGCGAATCAACCGGGGTCAGTGAGCAGCAAGCACTGGTAAATCTGCAACTCGAAGCCGAGAAGCAGGGCCGCCAACAAGGGTTCGCTAAAGGGTTACAAGAAGGGTTGGATAAAGGTTACCAGACCGGTCTGGAGGAAGGTCATCAACAGGCACTGGCCGATGCTCAAAAGCAATTGGCCCCGATGACTGCCCACTGGCAACTGCTGGTGAACGACTTCCAAAGTACCCTTGATGCACTCGACAGCGTGATTGCCTCGCGGTTAATGCAAATGGCCCTGGCCGCCGCGAAACAAATTCTCGGGCAACCTGCAATCTGTGATGGCACGGCATTATTGGCCCAAATCCAACAACTGATTCAGCAAGAACCGATGTTCACCGGTAAGCCACAACTGCGGGTTAATCCTGATGATCTGGCTGTCGTCGAGCAACGCTTAGGCAGCACCTTAAGTCTGCATGGCTGGCGCTTGCTGGGTGATAGTCAAATTCATCCGGGTGGCTGCAAAGTCAGCGCCGAAGAAGGTGATCTCGATGCCAGTTTGGCGACCCGCTGGCATGAGTTGTGCCGCCTCGCCGCGCCGGGAGAATTATGATGACCGCGCGCCTTGGTCGTTGGCTCGCCTCTTTAGATAAATTCGAAGAGCGCATCAGCCAGTCAACCACTATCCGTCGCTACGGGCGGTTGACCCGCGCCACGGGTTTAGTCCTGGAGGCCACGGGATTACAGCTGCCATTGGGTGCAACTTGTCTGATTGAGCGCCACGATAACGGCGCAGTGCAGGAAGTTGAAAGTGAAGTGGTCGGTTTTAACGGCCATCGCCTGTTTCTGATGCCGCTGGAAGAAGTCGAAGGCATTGTACCCGGTGCCAGAGTCTATGCCCGGGTGACCACCGGCGGTGCTTCAGCCAGTAAACAACTGCCGCTCGGCCCGGAACTCCTGGGGCGGGTATTGGATGGCAGTGCCAAACCGCTTGATGGTCTACCTGCACCAGAAACCAGTTATCGCGCCCCACTGATCACCCCGCCAATCAATCCATTACAACGTACCGCGATTGTGCAGGTACTCGATGTCGGTGTGCGGACGATTAATGCCCTACTGACCGTTGGCCGTGGGCAACGTATGGGTCTGTTCGCCGGCTCTGGGGTAGGTAAAAGTGTGCTGCTCGGCATGATGGCGCGTTATACCCAAGCAGATGTCATTGTGGTGGGTCTGATTGGCGAACGTGGCCGTGAAGTAAAAGACTTTATCGAGAATATTTTAGGGCCGGAAGGCCGTGCTCGTTCGGTAGTGATAGCCGCGCCTGCCGACGTATCGCCATTACTGCGTATGCAAGGTGCCGCTTATGCAACTCGCATTGCAGAAGATTTCCGTGACCGTGGTCAGCACGTATTGCTGATTATGGACTCGCTGACTCGCTATGCCATGGCGCAACGTGAAATTGCGCTGGCCATCGGCGAACCACCGGCAACGAAAGGTTATCCACCCTCCGTATTCGCTAAATTACCGGCGCTGGTGGAACGTGCGGGTAACGGTGTCACCGGCGGTGGCTCGATTACTGCATTTTATACCGTATTAACCGAAGGCGATGACCAGCAAGACCCGATTGCCGACTCGGCACGCGCCATTCTCGACGGTCATGTGGTGTTATCACGCCGTCTGGCTGAATCTGGCCACTATCCGGCCATCGATATTGAAGCATCGATCAGTCGTGCCATGACATCACTGATCGATGAGAACCATTACAGTCAAGTTCGCCAGTTTAAACAACTACTTGCCAGTTATCAGCGTAACCGTGACTTGGTCAGTGTGGGTGCCTATGCCGCCGGTAGTGATCCGCTACTGGATAAGGCTATCGCCCTTTACCCGCAAATGGAAATCTTCTTACAGCAAGGCATGTTCGAACGCAGCAGTTACGACGATGCATGCCAGCATCTGAAGAGTCTGTTTCCGGGTTGATAGCCAGTGACTCAAGCCACCGCCCCTGGCGTATACCCAAAGAAATTGGCGTGGCAGGTAGGCGGCAAGTGAATGACAAATCGGTCGGGAACCGATTTGAACAGCATTTATGCTAGCCCGTAGGGTGAGCCTCATTAATCCCAATGAGCTGACACCGTCAAGCCATTTGGGTAAGTGAAGGTAGCCAACAACCCTGCGGCTTCAAGTACGGCGGGTATAAGGAATACGATGAAAAGTCAGTCACCTCTCATCACCCTGCGCGATCTGGCCCAGAAAGCCGTCGAACAGGCAAGCACGCAACTGGGTCAGGTTCGCCTGTCCTATCAGAATGCTGAGCAGCAACTCACGATGTTGCTGACTTATCAGGATGAATACCGGGTGCGGTTGAATGACACACTGAGTAACGGGATGGCCTCCTCCAGTTGGCAAAACTATCAGCAATTTATTCAGACGCTGGAGCAAGCCATTGACCAACATCGTAATCAGTTGGCTCAGTGGAATGTCAAAGTTGAGCAGGCAGTTAAGCATTGGCAAGAAAAGCAGCAACGGTTAAATGCATTTGAGACCTTGAATGAGCGGGCTGAAACCACCGCGCGCTTGCAAGAAAACCGTTTGGATCAAAAATTGATGGATGAGTTCGCACAGCGCGCCTCACAAAGGAGTCTTAATTCATGAATCTGTCCCTATTGCCTGCCACTGCAACTGCCAGTGAAACTGAGGGTGCATCTTCCTCTTCATCGATTGCTGCGCTGTTTACAGACGCAGGGCTACCGGCTGATTTTGCCAAATTATTGGGTGACCAACTGGGTAAAGAGCTGACGGCTATGGATGCCTCGACCCTGAAATCATCGCTGGCTGCAACCACTGATATCACTGCCAATGTGGACGGAGGAAAGTCAATCAGTGGTAACAGTAAATTGAATCAGTTATTGGCCGCCTTAGGTGATATTAGCGCCACGTTGCCTGTAGGCCTGACCCACGCAGGGCAGACTGGAGACGCGGCTAATGTGAAGAAAACCACATTAGATGATGACAGCACGCTGGATAAAACCACCGCGCTGACCGAATCCAGTGCGTTGCAGTCGTTATTAGCCATGTTACCCCACCAGGTTGCTACCACGCTGGGCAGCGCCAACAATGGACAGAAAACGCCATTGACTGACGGCAATGGCCTGACCAGCGACAAAACCAGCGCCAGGCAGGACTTAGCTACTCTGACCAGTCTGACCTCACAAGATAAAGGTTTGGCGGCATTGATTGGCGGCACAATCGGCACTGCGAAAAGTGACAATGCCACCAACAACGCACTGCCAGCGGCCACCCCCGGTAAGGCTAAAACCACTACCGCCCAAGATAAGCTGGCACGTCTGACGACAGCACAGGATGCAGATAGCAGCCTTAGTGCCAAAGCCGCCCCCGTAGCCGTACCGACCGACAAAACCATTGCCACGGCCGCGGTGGATAAAATAGCCGTGAGTTCAGCCACGGTAACACCATCACTCCCTCCGGTTTCCAGCCCGGTTCTGCCAGCGACGGCCAGTGGTGCGGTTAGCGTGCCAGTCAGTGGTCATTTAAGCGCTCAGTTGGGTAGCCAGGAATGGCAACAATCGCTGGGGCAACAAGTGGTGATGTTTAGTCGTAACGGCCAACAAAATGCCGAACTGCGGCTACATCCGCAAGAGTTGGGGGCATTGCAAATCAGCCTGAAAATGGAAGATAACCAAGCTCAGTTGCACTTTGCTTCAGCTCACAGCCAGGTTCGGGCAGCTATTGAAGCGGCGATGCCAAGTTTACGCTCGGCATTGGCTGAAAGTGGTATCCAGTTGGGCCAAAGCAGTGTCGGCAGTGAAGGACAGTGGCAACAGGCACAACAACAGAGCCAACAAAATCAGCAGAGTTTCGCATCACACGGCCAACCCGCTTACGGTAGCAGCGCATCGGGTGATGTATCGAACAGCACACCGCTCGTGACACCTGCGGCGTTGCAATCGCTGGCTAATGGTAATGGTGGTGTTGATATTTTCGCCTAAAACGGGTGTTAATTTCAGCAAAAGGTGACAAACGGACAAGTTAGGCCGTTTTTCGCCACCTATTCTGCCTATTGGCATTAAAGATACGCGGGATAATCATCAGTAATAATTCGGATAGCATGGGGTTATTTGTCGGTGGTCAGCGGTTTGTGCCATCCAGCAATGAGATACCCCAGGTTATTGTCGTGATTCACCGGTTTGATACCGAAACAGGAATTTGTCTTCTCCATGTCTGATAATACCTTCCCGGCCAAGCGTAAGAGTTCGATCTGGGTGATCCTGCTAGTGCTGATTGCTGTGGCAGCATCTGCAGGTGGCGGTTATAGCTGGTGGATACTCCATAAGAGTAAACCTACCGCTGCGAAAGCCGTTCCTGTTATTCCGGTGTTTATGCCGCTGGAGACCTTTACGGTCAATCTGATCACGCCAGATAACAATCTGGATCGCGTGCTTTATATCGGATTAACGTTAAGGCTGCCCGACGATGCGACTCGCGCCAAACTCAATGACTATCTGCCGGAAGTTCGCAGCCGCTTGCTGTTGCTACTTTCTCGGCAGTCCGCCGATAGCCTGTCAAATGAAGAAGGCAAACAGCGGTTAGTCGGTGAAATTAAAAACGTACTTAGCCCGCCAATGGTTAAAGGCCAACCTAATCAGGTAGTCAGCGATGTGCTGTTTACCGCATTTATATTGCGATAATCATTATGGGCGATAGCATTCTTTCACAAGCAGAGATTGACGCACTGTTAAACGGTGACAGCGGTGGCGATGAGCCAGTTGCTGTCGTCGGTAATGAAACAGACGTTAAACCTTACGATCCGACGACCCAGCGACGTGTGGTGCGTGAACGCCTGCAAGCGTTGGAGATCATCAATGAACGTTTTGCTCGTCAGTTCCGTATGGGGCTGTTTAACCTGTTACGTCGCAGCCCGGATATCACCGTCGGCCCGATAAAAATTCAGCCATACCACGACTTTGCCCGTAATCTGCCGGTACCGACCAATCTCAACCTGATTCATCTCAAACCGCTACGTGGCACCGCGCTATTCGTTTTCGCCCCGAGCCTGGTCTTTATTGCGGTTGATAATCTGTTCGGTGGTGATGGTCGCTTCCCAACTAAAGTAGAAGGTCGCGAGTTTACCCACACTGAGCAACGTGTGATTAACCGCATGTTACGGCTAGCGCTGGATGCCTACCGTGATGCCTGGGCGCCTATCTATAAAATTGATGTGGAATATGTCCGTTCTGAAATACAGGTGAAATTCACCAATATCACCACCTCCCCCAACGATATCGTGGTCACCACCCCTTTCCATGTGGAGATCGGGGCGTTGAGTGGTGAGTTCAACATCTGTATTCCCTTCGCCATGATCGAGCCATTGCGTGAGCTGCTAACCAACCCACCGTTGGAAAATTCCCGACAGGAAGATAGCCACTGGCGCGAAACACTGGTGAAGCAAGTGCAGCACTCCGAGCTGGAGCTGGTGGCTAATTTTGTCGATATCCCGCTGAGACTATCGCAGATACTCAAGCTGCAACCAGGGGATGTATTACCCATAGATAAACCGGATCGACTGATTGCGCATGTCGACGGCGTACCGGTACTGACCAGTCAGTACGGGACATTAAACGGGCAATATGCCCTACGTGTTGAACATTTGATTAACCCTATTTTGAATGCTCTGAATGAGGAACAGCCCAATGAGTGACCCTAAGCTTCCGTCTGACGATGGAAAGGAATCCGTGGACGATCTGTGGGCTGATGCGTTTAATGAGCAGCAGGCAGCGGATAAACCAGCGGCCACCACCGAGGGTGTATTTAAATCACTGGAAGCACCGGATGCCTTGGGTAACCTACAGGATATCGATTTAATTCTGGATATCCCGGTAAAGCTGACCGTTGAACTGGGTCGCACCAAAATGACCATCAAAGAGTTACTGCGCTTGTCTCAAGGCTCGGTCGTCTCCCTTGATGGCTTGGCCGGTGAGCCATTGGATATTTTGATTAACGGTTATCTGATTGCGCAGGGTGAAGTGGTGGTAGTCGCTGATAAATATGGCGTACGTATCACTGACATCATTACTCCGTCAGAACGTATGCGCCGTCTGAGCCGCTAATGACCGCAGCACAGGTTGATACTGCCGCATCCACGGTTACGACACCGGTTACTGGCTTTGCGGCCAGCCACCCTGGTACTGCGGTGCAACAGACGGCACCAGCGATACCTGCCGGCTCGGTGTTAACGCAGGTTGGCAGCGTGTTAGGCGGTATTTTACTGCTGATTTTATGTGGTGCCTGGCTGGTACGCCGTTTAGGTTTTGCCCCGCAGGCACGTAACAACAAATTATTGAATGTGAAGGCCAGTTGTCAGGTTGGTCAGCGCGAGCGGGTGGTCATTGTTGAAGTAGACAATACCTGGCTGGTGTTAGGCGTAACTGCACAGCAGGTGACACAACTCCACACTCTGACACGTCCTGCGATTGATGAAGCGACAGCGGCTTCGTCGCCCGACCGTGCGAAACCGGCCGATTTTCGCCAGCTACTGAACAACCATCTATTTAACAAGAAATCGAAACACCCGGAAAAATCGGCATGATGTCTCTTCGCCCCGTGCTTACCACAGCCAATAGCGTAACAACCGCAGCGGCCAACACTGATTTCACTTATCGGTTGCTGCTGCGCCGTCTTCTGGCTGCACTCATCAATAAAACCACCCTACTGCTATTGGGCTTACTCTGCTCTCCGGTGGTGCTGGCTCAACTGCCCGGTATCATCAGCCAGCCATTGGCTAATGGTGGGCAGAGCTGGTCTTTACCGGTGCAGACCTTGGTTTTCATCACCACCCTGAGTTTCCTGCCTGCCGCCTTACTGATGATGACCAGTTTTACCCGTATTATTATTGTGCTCGGGTTGCTGCGCAACGCATTGGGTACCCCCTCTGCCCCCCCCAATCAGGTGATGTTGGGTCTGGCGCTGTTTCTGACATTTTTTATTATGTCGCCGGTATTTGACAAGGTGTATCAGGACGCTTATCTGCCTTTCAGTCAGGACAAGATAAGCATGGAAGTGGCGATGGATAAAGGCTCACAACCTTTACGTGAATTTATGCTGCGCCAAACCCGCGAATCAGATCTGGCACTGTATGCCAGGCTGGCCAATCTGCCGCCATTGGAAGGTCCCGAAGTGGTACCGATGCGCATTCTGCTACCTGCTTATGTCACCAGCGAGCTGAAAACCGCCTTCCAAATCGGTTTTACCGTGTTTATTCCCTTCCTGATTATCGATCTGGTGGTAGCCAGTGTGCTGATGGCATTGGGGATGATGATGGTTCCCCCAGCCAGTATCTCACTGCCCTTCAAGCTGATGCTATTTGTCTTGGTTGATGGTTGGCAGCTACTACTGGGTTCCCTGGCACAGAGTTTTTATAGCTAAGGTAGACTCATCATGACACCTGAATCGGTAATGGCCCTCGGCGTTGAGGCAATGAAGATTGCACTTGCCCTGGCTGCGCCCTTGTTATTAGCCGCCCTGATAAGCGGCCTGATCGTGAGCCTGTTGCAGGCAGCAACGCAAATTAACGAAATGACATTGTCATTCATCCCAAAAATACTGGCCGTGTTCGCCACGATGGTGATCGCAGGCCCATGGATGCTGAACCTGATACTGGACTATATGCGTAATCTGTTCACCAGCCTGCCCACGTTGATTGGCTAACGGTGCTTTCCCTCGATACCACTCAACTTAGCCTCTGGGTCAGCCAGTATTTCTGGCCGTTAATTCGGGTGCTGGCGCTGATCACCACTGCGCCGGTGTTTAGTGAGAAACAGATAAACCGCAAAGTTAAAGTCGGTTTGGCGCTGTTAATTACCTTTCTGATTGCCCCTTCGCTACCCCCGGTCAATATTCCCTTAGTCTCAACCGGTGCAGTCTGGGTCGCCGCCCAACAAGTGTTGATTGGGGTAGCCATCGGCTTGACCATGCAATTTGCTTTTGCTGCCATCCGGCTGGCCGGTGAAGTGATTGGTTTACAGATGGGATTGTCGTTCGCGACCTTCTTTGACCCCTCGGGGGGGCCGAATATGCCGGTTTTAGCCCGGTTACTTAACTTGCTGGCCCTGCTGTTATTCCTCACTTTTGATGGTCATTTATGGCTAATTTCATTGTTGGCCGACAGTTTTCATACCTTACCCATTCAGTTCGAACCGCTCAATGGTAATGGCTTTCTGGCATTGACGCAGGCCGGCTCATTAATCTTTATGAATGGACTGATGTTAGCATTGCCGCTGATCACGCTGTTGTTAACTCTGAATATGGCATTAGGCATGCTAAACCGAATGACACCTCAACTTTCGGTGTTCGTTATCGGTTTCCCGCTGACGTTGACCGTCGGTATCATCTCAATAGGGTTGATAATGCCATTATTGCCCCCCTTTGCTGAGCATCTGTTCGGGGAAGTTTTTGACCGATTAGCCGGCGTATTGAGCGGATTGGCAAACTGAGTCGCTGCAAAAAAATGGTATGTCACCCCAAACCTTAGTGGGAAAAGATGACACACCAAAAAGTGCACCCGGTTTAAGTACACTTAAGAGGGAACCTGTGGGGTAGACCCACAGGCAGAAGACGGATTACTTATTAAGCTGGAACAGAGATAAACCCTGCATATTGGTAAATGTGGTATATGAAGCCTGTAGCGCAGCCTGCTGCATCACATATGACGAGATAGCCGCGGTCCAATCCACATCCTGCAAATCACTCAAACGCTGTTTATTAATCAAACTACGATCACTGCCCAAACTATCCAGGTTGTCTAGCTCTTGCAGTTGGGTACCGATTTCGGCTTGAACCGACAACACATTATTCAATGAGTTGGACATCCCACGGATACCTTTATCCATATCGGCATTAGCTTGATCTTTAACCGCATCAGTCGCCCCTTGTAACGGGACTTTCAGTGAGTTCAGCACGGTATCGATGGTATTGAAAATATTGCTTTCTGACGCAACCGGATTACCACCGGCATCATCAGGTTCAGGTTTCGCATTACTGGTCAATGCCATAAAGACACTGGAACCGGTATGTCCAACCGTAATCGAACGGTTAGCATCGACTTTCTGCTCAATAGCGACATCGCCGCCCTGATAAGTCACATCACCGGTAGCACTAACCGCAAACGGCGCTTTGTCACTTTTGAAGCCAGCAAAGATGTAACGACCGTTGCCATCAGTGGTGTTAGCCTGATTGACCAGTTGGTCTTTCAAACCCTGTAACTGAGTGGCATAAGAGGCACGGTCATCATCACTCAATATATCGCTCTTAGCGCTAATGACTAAGGTCTGAATTGATTGAATGGTACTGGTCGCCTGCGCCAAAACCGTGGTTTCCAGCGAAGAACTTTGGCGAGCGAAACTGCGCGCTAAAGTATATTGGCTATTTTCCGATTGGGCTTGCGACACCATCACCGCTTGAGATGCGGCCATCGGGTCATCGGAAGGGTTAACCACCCGCTTGCCGCTGGAGAGTTGTTGGCCCGACTGCATCCACAGTGATTGGGCGTTAGTCACGCCCTGCATATTTTGCTGATACAGCATGCTGGTACTTAAGCGCATGATGCCAGTTCCTTTTAGTAATCGTTCAGCCCGCTAACCCCGTCTCAACAATCAATCTGTCTTAACAGGGATACTGACTAACCGCTAAATAAGATAAGTAGCGACAGGGACTCTCTGCCGCTGACAAAAAATTAACCGCGCAGACTCAGCAACGCATTAAACAGCGTCGAAGCCGTCTGAATGACCTGGGCATTCGCCAGATAATATTGCTGGAAACGCTGTAAATCGCCGTACTCTTCATCCAGGTTCACGCCGGAAATAGACTGCTGCTCGGCGGTCAACTGTTTGACGATATTGGCTTGCGCCGTGCTGTTGGTTTTCGCGGTGCTGGTTTGGTTACCGACGTTACTGACCAAACCGGCATAAGCACCAGACAGCGTGGCTTTGCCATCAACCAGTTTTTTGGTTTGCAGATCTAACAATGCCTGGGCGTTAACGTTGTCACTCGCGCCACCATCAGCGGTACCGGCAGCAGCAATCTTACTTGAGTCGGTGATATCGACCTGTAAATTAGCAGCCACGTTAGAGACGGTTTTGACGATGAATTTATCTCTGGCTTGCGCGCCAGCAGTGCCGTTATCAACACTGACGGCGACACCATCAAAGCTCAGCCCGGTGGTGTTACCACTGCCGTCTTTCACCGGGTTAGCCGGCACTTTGGTGTTATCAGACAGCCGTGTCACCTGCCAGTCAGTTCCATCAAACTCCACACTATAATCACTGGCTTTGACTTTTGAAGTATCAGTGTAGGACACCGTCAAGCTGGCATCACCCTGATTTCTCGCATTTTTCAACACATTCGGTTGTGCAAAGCTGAAGAAATCAACGCCCGGATCACCGCTGGTATCAAACCCGGCTTTATGCTGAGTATTGAAGCTGTCTGCCATGACCAGGGCCAATTGCCCCAGTTGGTTACGTGCACTGTCGAGTGCCTCACTGCGGAATTTCAGCGTACCACCCAGGCTACCGGTGGTCAGGCGGCTTTCGTCCACTTCAAGCACATCGCCACTACCATATTTGTAGCCAATGGTTAATCGGGTAGCATCACTGCTGGAAGGTATGGCTTCGACTTTATAAGAATCCGGTCCTTGCACCAATGGCAGACCGCTGGCAAAAGAAACGTTGTAAGCATCACCGTCTTGCTGGGTCACGGTCACGCCAACAATCTGGTTCAATTCTGTGACCAATTGGTCGCGCTGATCGAGTAACGCATTTGGCTCGCTGCCACTGCTGCCGCGCAAACGGGTAATTTGATCGTTTAACTTAGCAATTTGGTCAGCATAGTTATTGATTTGCGTAACGCTTTCGGTGATCTTCTGGTTTACGCCGGTATCCATATCACGCAGATATTTATCCGCATTCTGGAACTGGTTAACCAACCCTTCAGCCTTGCCCAATACCGTTTTACGGGCCGCATCATCACCGGAATTACTCACCAGATTTTGCAGGTTACTGAAAAAGTCCTGCATGGTGCTGGAGAGGTTATTGGACGAATTAGAGAGCAAATTATCAATTTGCGAAATTTGCTGATAATAGGTAGTTAAGCCACTGCTTTGCGTTTGTGAAGAACGTAATTGGTTGGTAATAAACGAGTTATATTCACGGTTAACACCGGTTACTGCAACGCCATTACCAATAAAGCCGGCGGGACTTAAGGTTCCACCGTTTTGTGCAAAAATAGTATTCTGACGGTTATAGCCCGCCACCTGAAAATTAGTGATGTTATTACTGACGGTGCTCAGGGCATATTGCGCTGCGCTCAGACCACTCATCGCAGTATTCATTAAACTATTGGACATGAAGAAATCCTTTTACCACAGACGACGAGCATCGCAGCGCCTGCATTAATTAATATTGGGATACTGCCTGAGGAGACCTTAGCCTCCGCACAGCCTGTGATTATTATCGGCTCGACTTTGGAAAACTTGAGTCAAAATATGGGTGTAAATCTCGATCCTCACCAATCCAATAGGCGTTATTGTCGCAGACAGTTTGGGTGTGGCCAGCGCACAGGCAACGGAGCGTACACCATGACTTTGTAAGTTATGGCTACGTGACGCCGCCGAGCACTGTCCAATCCCAAAATGACAAATAAAATAGCCTATTTAGAACAACTGACTTAGGTCGCTGCTGTATGCCTTTACTGCTTGTTCACCGCTATTTTTCATTTGCTGGATCACGCTGACTAATTTTTGCGCATATTGCGGGTCGGTGGCATAACCGGCTTGTTGCAGCGCATGTGCCCCCTGCTCAGGGCTTTGTGCTGCGGCAACATTGGCGTAGCGCGGGTTTTGTGTCAGTAATTTGACATAATCACTGACGGCCTCGACATAGGAGCCATATACCCGGAAGCGAGCTTTGGTTTTCTTCGCCACACCTTGCTCATATTCGGTAGTCGTAATTTCACTGACTGGACCATCCCAGTTGCTACCCGCTTTGATGCCAAATACGTTGTAACTGGTTTTGCCGTCGGCCGTCGGAATTTCGCGCTGACCCCAGCCCGACTCCAGTGCCGCCTGAGCCACAATCAGCTGATGAGGAATGCCACTTTGCTGACTGGCAATTTGTGCCGGAATAGACATCCGCGCCACGAAATTACCGGTGCCTTGTGGCAATGACGCTGAGTTGTTGGCTGGCGGTGTCGGCATGGCACGACGTACCATTTGTGCCAATGCCTGTGCTGGCAATGTTTGCAGCACTTCATTATCCAGCAGCATCGGTACCGTTCCTGCCGTTTCACTTGGCGAGGTAGAGCCTGAAAGCTGCTCCACCATCATATCGGCCAGGCCCAACCCCTTGACCGACATTTGCTGCGCGACTTGTTGGTCATACATCGAGGTATAAAGCCGGGTCTGATCACTGTTCATCACGCCATCTTGCGGCAAGGCAGAACGCATACTTTTCAGCATCATCTGCACAAACATCCCCTCTACCTGCTGAGCAACCTGCCTCAAGTTACCTTGTGGATCTCTTGCCGCATCACGTTTTAAGGTATTCAGTGATTGGGCGTCATACGCCGCCCCAGACATCGCCATCAAATCACTCATCAGATAATTTCCAATTTAGCCCGCAAGCAGCCAGCACTTTGCATTGCCTGCAAGATAGACATCAAATCGATCGGGGTTGCCCCCAGCGAGTTCAGGGCGCGGACCACATTATTCAGATTCGGGCTGGCATTGACGCGTTGCAATACCCCACCTTGTTGCTGAACGGAAATCTGAGTATTCGGGGTAACTACGGTCTGCCCACCACCAAATGGGGTATCAGGCTGGCTGACGGTATTTTGCTTATCAATCACCACCGATAGATTCCCTTGCGCCACAGCACAAGAATCCAGCATTACATTGCGGTTCATCACCACCGAGCCGGTACGAGAGTTGATAATCACCTTGGCATCACCCGCATCGACATTCACTGGGATATTTTGAATATCTGCCAGGAAACGCACTTGCGAGCTGCTGCCGCGCGGGACCAAAACCTGAATGGTGCGAGCATCAATCGCTGTGGCAGAACCAAAACCGCGCTGGCGGTTAATGGCATCACTCACCTGTTGTGCCATGGTGAAATCCTCGGTATTCAATTGAAGATTAATCACACCATCGGTACCAAAGGTCGTCGGCAGCTCACGTTCGATAGTGGCACCATTGCTGATTCGCCCACCGGTCAGTTGGTTGACCTGTACACTACTGCCACCCGATGCCGCACCCGCACCGCCGACCAGCACGTTACCTTGTGCCAGGGCATAAACCTGATTATCCACCCCTTTCAATGGGGTCATCAGCAGGGTGCCGCCGCGAATACTTTTGGCATTACCCATTGAAGAAACCACAATATCAATGGTTTGCCCGGCACGGGAGAATGCCGGTAACTTGGCCGTGACCATCACTGCTGCTACGTTTTTGAGCTGCATATTGGTACCTGGCGGTACGGTAATCCCCAACTGCGACAGCATGTTACTCAGGCTTTGCGTGGTAAACGGCGTTTGCATGGTCTGGTCACCGGAACCATCCAGGCCGACCACCAGGCCATAACCGATTAACGCGTTATCACGTACTCCCTGAACGGTCACCAAATCGCGGATACGCTCTGCGGTGGCAGGTAATGACACCAGTGTGAGCAGCGCAATAAGCTGTATAACAAATAGAGTGACAAGTGACTGTTTACGCATCGACGGCCTCTTAGTACGGTGAGATATTAAGGAAGAACCGCTGCAACCAGCCCATGGTCTGCGCTTCATTGATATAACCATTACCCACATACTCGATGCGCGCATCTGCAACCTGCGTTGAGGTCACGGTGTTGCTGCCGCTGATGGTGCGTGGGTTTACTACCCCAGAGAAGCGGATAAATTCAGTCCCCTGGTTGATTGCAATCTGTTTCTCACCGACCACATGCAAGTTGCCGTTAGCGAGCACGCGATCGACGGTAACGGTGATCGTGCCGCTGAAGGTGTTGTTGGCATTCGCCCCGCCCTTACCGCCAAAGGTATTGTCACCCGAGATATCCATATCAGCCCGCGCATTGCCCAATAATCCTTCCAGATAACGCGGCGCGGTGGCGACACCAAATTTGCTTGAACCATTACGGCTGGCGTTGGCAGAGGAGCTTTTGCTGGCACTGACATTTTCCTGCAAGGTAATGGTCAGCGTGTCACCGACATTACGTGGGCGACGGTCTTCGAACAAAGGCTGATAACCATAGTTCATCGGCTGAGCAGCCTGGAAAATAGAGCCATTCGGCAACGGCGCACTGGCCGGTGCCGGTTGTGCCGAGGTGGTACCCTCCACCAGTGGTTTATGCGGAATATACGCGCAGCCATTGAGCAGCATCGCCGTCAACGGCATACAGACCCATTTCAATCCACCTGATTTGCGCAGCGGCTTTCTGTCCATCTCTGATTATCAGTCCTGTAACCGGTAAGAGGCCACGCGGTCGGCCTCATCTACTCATTATTCTGTTGCAGTCAGGGGGCTAAATTACCCCCTGAAAGCGGATTTACAATTGGGTCAGTTTTTGCAACATCTGGTCTGAAGTTGAAACCGCTTTACTGTTGATTTCATAGGCTCGTTGCGTCTGGATCATATTGACCAACTCTTCCGCCACATTGACGTTAGAGGTCTCAACATAGCCCTGATACAGCAAGCCCCCGCCATTCAGACCTGGCGTGGTTTCGTTTGGTGCACCGGAACTGGCGGTCTCCTGATACAGGTTTTCGCCAATACTTTCCAAGCCACTGTTATTGATAAATGTGGTCAATGTCAGTTGCCCGACTTGCTGCGTGGCAGTTTGCCCCTGCAAGGTGACACTGACTATCCCGTCGCGCCCCACCGTCATGCTCAGGGCATTGGCCGGAATGGTAATCGCCGGTTGTACCTGAAAACCGCCGGATGTTACTAACTGGCCGTTTTGGTCCACCTGAAAAGACCCATCGCGAGTATAAGCGTTGGTACCATCAGGCATTTGCACCTGAAAGAACCCTTCACCTTTAATGGCGATATCTTTGGTATTGTCGGTCTTGGACAGGTTGCCTTGACTGTGTAAACGCTCTGTCGCTACCGGGCGAACACCGGTACCTATCTGTAAACCCGATGGCAAGGTTGTCTGCTCGGAGGATTGCGCACCCGGCTGGCGCATGGTCTGGTAGAGCAAATCTTCAAATACCGCCCGCTGGCGCTTAAAGCCATTGGTGCTGACGTTCGCCAGGTTGTTGGCGATGACATCCATATTGGTCTGCTGTGCATCCAAACCGGTTTTGGCAATCCATAATGATCGGATCATCTGTTTATTCCTCTGCGCCTGCGCGCTTAGCCCATTGCTAACAGCTGATTAGCGCGCTGTTCATTTTCATCCACACTGTGAATGACTTTCATCTGCATTTCGAAACTGCGGGCATTGGCAATCATGTCTGTCATGGCTTCAACCGCTTTCACGTTGCTGCCCTCCAGTACACCCGGCATAATTTTAATCAGCGGGTCATTGGCCAACTGAGCACCACGCGCCTGTTGCGTCGAGGGAGTCAGATGGAACAAACCGTCATCACCGTGCATCACTTCACCCGCATTGGCCCTAACCCGTTTGATTTGGCCGAGCTGAGCAATCGTATTCGGTGAGTCACCGGCGTTCAGCGCCGAAATGGTGCCATCAGCCGCAATAGTCACTGCGGCCTGCGGTGGCACTTCAATCGGGCCGTTATCGCCCATCAGCGGGTAGCCCTGCACGGTCATTTGACCGTTAGCCGCAACCTGAATATTCCCGTTGCGAGTATAAGCCTCGGTGCCATCAGGCAGTTGCACCGCCAGATAACCATCTTGCTGTAAGGCAACATCCAATGGGCGGCCGCTATAATTCATCGTCCCCTGACTGATATCCACACCGGGGGTCGATGCCGTCACCATGGTACGGGTTGCCATGCTCGGCCCGTCGATAGGTACGGCACGCATCGCTGACAACTGCGCGCGGAAACCCGGCGTCGAGGCGTTAGCCAGATTGTTAGCCGTAACCGCTTGCTGCTCCAGCGACTGCCTGGCAGCCCCCATCGCGGTATATATTGCGTGATCCATGAGCTTATCCCGTCAGTTCGATTAACGCAGGTTAACCAGAGTTTGTAAGATCTGATCCTGAGTTTTGATGGTCTGCGCATTGGACTGATAGTTACGTTGCGCCACAATCATATTCACCAGTTCTTTACTCAAATCCACGTTAGAAGACTCCAACGCGCCACTGGTCAAAGTGCCGAAACCGCCACCACCGGCAGTACCGAGGATCGGGTTACCGGAAGACTTGGTTTCTTTCCAAACGTTATCGCCTTCAGGAGACAAACCTTCAGGGTTAGAGAAGTTAACCAGCACAATTTGGCCAAGCAGTTGGGTCTGCTGGTTTGAATAAGTGCCGACAACCGAGCCATCGTTGTTGATCTGGAAGCCGGTGAACTCACCTGCGGCATAGCCGGTTTGGTTCTGAGTCACAATACCGTCAGTACCGGTATTTTGCTGTTTGCTACCCCCAACATTCAGCGCGAAGGTTTGCGCCGGGGCACCATTCACCACCGCCATAGGGACAGTCAGATTGAAGTCAGTGGTACTGGCAGCACCCGCACCATTTTTCACGCTTTTCAGTGCGCCATTGGTATCAAATACCATCGTTCCGCGCAGAGAGGCAGCGGCAGGGTCAGCAGGGTCAAAAGGTTTAGTCGCATCGGCCAATGTCCCGCTGCTGTCTTTGGTATAGACATTCCAGCTATTACCATTGACGGCATCTTCAGCGGTTTTCACATAATACACATTGATAACGTGGCGGTTACCCAGGCTATCGTAGGTGGTCATGTTATTCACAAAGCTATAAGTATCTGGCTTTTGCGGATCAAAGGTTGCGCTAATAACATCATGGGTTGAGGTCAGGTTAGCGACCATATTGCCCGAGGTGGTGGCTTTCGCGGCAATCATATCCTGAGGAATCGACAGGGGTACCGGGTTTGCCCCTTGCTGTATGGTAGGAGGAGTCCCTGTTGCCGGATAACCGGTCAAACTCAGCCCTTGCATGTTAACGATGTTGCGGTTTTCATCAAGTTTGAACTGGCCGTTACGGGCAAAGTACACACCGCCGCTGCTATCTTGCATGCGGAAGAAACCACTCTGGCTGATGGCTAAATCCAAACGGCGGTTGGTGGTGGTTGGCGTACCGTCGTTAAAGTCTTGAGTAATCCCGGCAACTTTAACCCCCATACCGGTCTGGGAACCTGCGAACATATCGGCAAAAGAAACTGAGCCGGCTTTAAAACCTGATGTCGCCGAGTTGGCGATATTGTTACCGATCACATCCAGATTGCTGGATGCTGCGTTCAAACCGCTGACTGCTTGAGAAAAGCCCATTTTCTTCTCCGTTAGATTCGGGGTCCGTTATAGACCTTGAGCATTGATGACATATCAAACGCTATTTAAAAAATTAAGATGAGTTTTTTCAATTAGTTAACTCACCGTGGTGTTTGTTTGGTTACTGCTTAAGACTGATCTCTGACCTACAAAATCTGACGGACTTTATCCATGGTGATAGTCCCCGCCAGGCCCAGATCCAGCTTGGAACCGTCACTGCCACGGGTCACACCATTAACAACCGCGTAGCTCAGCGGAGTAGCAACCAGTGACTCGCTACCACTGCTGGCGGCGATCGTCACGGTGTAAGCACCATCTGGCGCATTACCGCCCGCGTCCAGTGAACCATCCCAGGTAAAGGAGTGGACACCTGCTGACAGGCCACCGATTTCAATGGTGCGTACTGCCAGACCATTGCTGTCGCTGATGGTTGCCGTCACTTTGTCTGCGGAACGTTCTAACTCAACACCAAATGGCGTGGTAGTGACGGTGCCATCTTTGCTGCCTGCCAACACCGTGGTGCCGGGGATCATCACGCCGTGGCCAATCAGGCTACTGGCTTGCAGCGACTGGCTGCTATCAATCTGCCCGGAGATGGAGCCCAGTGTAGTATTCAATTTTTCAATGCCACTTACGGTGTTGATTTGCGCCAATTGCGTTGTCAACTCGTTGTTTTGCATTGGGTTAGTCGGGTCCTGATTCTTTAACTGGGCAACCAGCAACGTCAGGAAACTGTTCTGCAAATCCTGACTGGTGCTACCGCTACCGGTGGTGGAATTAGCCCCGGTGGTGTTGGTAATACCGTAATCGCTCTCAGTCAGAGAATTGGTAATGGCCATATAGACAAGCTCCTGTTATTGACCCAGTGTTAGCGTCTTGAGCATCAGAGATTTAGTGGTATTAAGCACTTCAACGTTGGCTTGATAGCTACGCGAGGCCGAAATGGTGTTAATCATTTCCCCTGTTACATCAACGTTGGGCATGCGGACATAACCCTTGGCATCAGCCAGCGGATTACCCGGCTGATACACCAAACGATCCGGTGCGGGATCGTCAACGATTTGTGATACACGTACCCCGCCGGTTTCCTGCCCTGGTTGAGCCGCTACCTGAAACACCACTTGCTTGGCACGATAAGGCTGACCATCCGGGCCGGTAACGCTATCGGCGTTGGCCATGTTACTGGCGCTGACGTTCAACCGTTGCGATTGGGCTGATAATGCCGAACCGGCAATATCAAAAATATTCAGTAAAGACATACGTCTTATCCTTGTTGTAACACTGACATCATCCCTTTGATCTGGCCGCCAAGAACGGTCAAATCGGTCTGATATTTCAGGCTGTTATCGGCAAAATTAGTACGTTCACGATCCATATCAACCGTGTTACCGTCCATCGCCGGCTGGTCTGGAACCCGGAATAAAAGGTCAAGGTCAGGTGGCGCAACGGTGCTTGCCGGGATATGACGGGCTGACGTTAAACTGAGCGACACCCCTGTACCTGTGGCACGGCCTTGCTCCATCACTTTTTTCAGTTGGCTGGAGAAATCAATATCACGTGCCTGAAAGCCGGGTGTATCCGCATTTGCAATATTGGACGACAGGATCTCCTGTCGTTGCGCACGCAAATTAAGCGCCTCTTGTTGAAAACGCAGAGCACCGTCCAGTTTGTCGAGCATAGTCCCCCCGCAAGGTTAGAATTTGGAGTCGACAGCATAAACGCCGTATAGGAAAGCCTATCGCCAGAATAAGAGCAAAATGCGTCGCTATTTGTCCCCTTAACCTCATCGCGCTACAGGTACACTAGTGTGCAAAAGGGGTGTGCCCTGGTATTACCTGGTTACACAGGCAGAAAGGAGATTGATGACAATGAATAAAAATGGCGTCATAAAGTTGGCTTGGGGGGTGCTGTTGCTGAGTCAGACCGTCACTCATTCAGCGATGGCGGCAGATTTATCAACGCAGGTAAATCAATTCTTCCAACAGCAATACCCGGATAAAGAGAGTCAGGTTAAGGTGGTTATCAAAACGCCACAGAACCAATGGCCGCAATGCGAAGTGCCAGAAATCACGCTGCCTGCCAATGCACGCCCGTGGGGCAATATCAGTTTGTCCGTACGCTGTGAGGGGGTTCGCCGTTTTATTCAGACACAAGTGCAGGTCAGTGGGCAATATGCTGTGGCTGGCCGCCAACTGGCAGCGGGTGAGAAAATTGCCGTGTCTGATATACAGATGAAACAAGGCCGGTTGGATACCCTCCCCCCCGGCGCCTTGCTGGATTCGCATTTTGCTCAAGGTGCCGTCAGCTTGCGGCAAATCAGTGCCGGCCAGCCGCTGACGCGCAATATGCTGCGTCGATTGTGGGTCATTAAAGCAGGGCAAGAGGTGCAAGTTTTGGCACAGGGAGAAGGATTTAATGTTAACAGTAATGGTAAAGCGATGAACAACGCCGCCATACAGGATAACGTTCGGGTGCGCATGGCATCCGGCCAAATCGTCAGTGGCACCGTAGCCGAAGATGGCACAATTCGGATTATGTTATAGTGATTAAAGTTTTTTTAACCTTTGCCGATAACTCTGGTATGCAGTTATTTGCGGGTAGCACTGTGACAATCCCGCCTTTCTTTTTGTTAAAAGATAAAAGTCTCGCGGGTCGATAAACGTCAATCCCGCTATAGAGGGAGCAACACAACATGAGTATTGATCGCACTCAACCGTTATTACCGGTATCGCAAGTGCAGCCACGGGAAACCAGTGACATTGCGCAGCAGATGCGTAAGCCTTCTGCCCAGACAAAAGCACAGGTGAGTGGTACTGAGGTTAAATTAAGTGATGCGCAGGCAAAACTGATGCAACCGGGCAGCCAGGACATCAACGTAGAACGTGTAGAAACCTTAAAACAGGCTATCCGCTCAGGTCAACTGACGATGGACACCGGTAAAATTGCCGATGCTCTGTTAAAGAATGTCGCGGATTTTCTGAGAAATAGCTAAACATAACAAAAGTCATTAACCCTAGAACAATCGTTAACCGCAAAACAGTCGTTAACCGTAAAAGGATACGTGGTGGTGGAAAGACTACAGACCAATTTGGACCAGCAACTGGAACTTCTCGAGTCACTGACGACTGTGGTAGCACAAGAGCAGCAATTACTCTGCTCCGGTCGGATTCAAGGTGTCGTGCTGCAAGGTGTGACGGAACAAAAAAGTTCAATACTGGCCACCTTGGCTTATCTGGATCAAACCCGGCTCACCACCGAAATTGCGGCCAATATACAGGCGCCATATAGCGAGATTCAAGAGTTGGCAATTCGTTGGCAACGTATCTTGCAGCTGGCTGAGAACCTTCAGTACAGTAATTTGCACAATGGATTATTGCTACAACAGCATATTGAGCATAATACTCAGGCGCTGGCAGTATTGAATACCCGCCACGGCCAGTCACTATACGGGCCAGATGGTCATTCTAAAGGTGCCAGTCTACTGGGCCGCAAGATCGGTATTTAAAACCTCATCCCTACGGATATAAACCGCCGCTCAGCCGAGGCTTATATCCGTAGCGTTCCTCCGCGTTGATTGGCTCGTGCCCTCAATGCTTTCTACCTACTTAAAAAATGAGTTTTCCTGTTTTTCTCCGATGTTTTAGTCTGCTGAAACTGAGCAAATGTGCTTAGTGTCAAGGAGGAAATATGAAAAAAAGGTATGTAAGTCTGCTACTGGGGTGTTTTTTTTGCGGTGCGGCAGCACTGTCAATGAGTCAGGCAGTGCAGGCCGTTGAGACCAACAATCAGCTCGAACATCCGGTCTATTTCTGTACGACTTGCTATTACCCCTTCGTCTGGTTTTAGCGATAATTGACCAACACCTGATTGCTGATCACTTGCAACGGCGGGTTAACCCGGCCTTTACCGGCAATAAAGTAAACAAACCTCAGTTGAGTTGCTGCCGCCTCTCCCGCCAGTCCCCGGCTCTGTCCGCTGCCACCCTCAAGTGGCATACAACGGGTCGGGGTGCATAATTTAACCTGTAAACCCTCTGGCGCTGTCGACATTAATTGGTAGCGCCAACCAACCGACACGATGCGCGCATTTTCCTGCGCCAGCGCTACCGGTGGTTGCAGTACCGCCGACGAGGTAGCTACCCCGCGCAAACCCTGCGTAACCCCAATATCGTCCGCCACCCAAGTGCCTGAAGCGACAGCCTTCAACGGCAATACACATACCGGAAGTAGTGTAGCCAACATTAGGGAGAGACGAGTTAGCATCAAGCAGCTCCTATCGTTGATGTCATCCGGATCTGGCGATTATCGCCAATTTCCAGATTAGACAGCACCACCATCTGCGGCAAACTGCGGCGCAAGAAACGGGCTAAAAGTGCCCGTAGTGCATGGTTAACCAGTAACACCGGCGGTGCACCCAACATCTCCTGACGTTGCAGCGCTTGTTTAGATTGATCCAACAAACGGTCAGCCAGACCTGGCTCCAGACCACCCCCACCTTGCAGCGCCTGTAGTAACAAACGCTCTAATGCCGCATCCAGCCCGATGACCTGAATCTCGCCGGTTCCCGGGAACCATTGTTGCGCAATGGAGCGCCCTAACGCCACTCGAACTACCGCCGTTAATTCGTAAGGGTCGGTCTGGTTTGGCGCATGTTCAGCCAGTGTCTCGATAATGGTGCGCATATCGCGAATGGATACCCGCTCCATTAGCAGATTTTGCAGTACTTTATGCAGCGTGGTTAAGGTGACGACGCCGGGAATGAAGTCTTCCGTCAGCTTCGGCATCTCTTGCGCAACTCTGTCCAGCAATTGCTGGGTTTCCTGGCGGCCAAACAGTTCGCTGGCAAATTGGCTAATCAGATGGTTTAGATGGGTCGCCACAACGGTACTGGCCTCAACCACGGTAAAACCTTGAATCTGCGCCTGCTCACGTAATGCACTTTCAATCCAAACCGCCGCCAATCCGAAGGCGGGATCATGGGTGGCCTCACCGGGTAACGAACCGACCGCATTGCCGGGGTTAATGGCTAACCAACGGCCGGGATGAGCTTCGCCACTGCCAATCTCGACCCCTTTCATTAATATCCGATAGTTTGCTGGTGGCAGTTCCAGATTATCTCTGATATGCACCACCGGTGGCAGGTATCCCATCTCTTGAGCAAACTTTTTACGAATACTGCGAATCCGCCCCAACAGCTCACCATTTTGCTGGAAATCCACCATCGGAATCAGGCGATACCCCACCTCCATACCCAGCGGATCTTCCAGTTGAACATCTGACCAGGTCGCTTCAGTGGCTTGTTGCTGGTCTTGCACCACCGGTGATTCTGCCACCATGGGTTGCTGCATTTGTTTGCCACGTAAACGCCAGGCTAATGCCAACAGTGCGCTGGTGAATAGCAGGAAGACAAAGTTAGGCATGCCAGGCACCATCCCCAGTAACCCGAGGACACTGGCACTCAGCACCATCACGCGTGGGTTATTAAATAGCTGGGTGACCATTTGCTGGCCAACATCCTGGTCGGTACTGACGCGGGTCACGATAACACCCGCCGCCGTCGAGATAACCAATGCCGGGATTTGTGCTACCAGGCCGTCACCAATCGTCAACAAGGTATAGGTTTCTGCTGCATGGCCCACCGCCATGTCGTGCTGAAGCACCCCTACCAGTAAGCCACCGACCACGTTAATCACCATGATCAGTAACCCGGCAACCGCATCGCCACGAACAAACTTACTGGCCCCGTCCATTGAGCCGTAGAAGTCAGCTTCTTGCGTAACATCGGAACGGCGTTTTTTGGCTTCGTCTTCACCAATCAAGCCGGCATTTAAGTCGGCATCGATCGCCATCTGCTTACCGGGCATACCATCCAGAACAAAGCGCGCCCCCACTTCTGCAATACGCCCCGCCCCTTTGGTGATAACCATAAAGTTGATTATGACCAAAATAATAAAGACCACGATGCCGATGGCAAAGTTGCCACCAACCAGAAAGTGACCAAACGCTTCCACCACTCGGCCCGCAGCCGCCGCACCGGTATGCCCATCCATCAGAATGATACGGGTGGAGGCGACGTTTAGCGATAAACGCAACAGCGTTGAGAACAGCAGAATGGTTGGGAAGGCGGCAAAATCCAGCGTGCGTTGGGTAAACATGGCAACCAACAGCACCATAATGGACAGCGCGATATTAAAGGTAAACAGCAAATCAAGGATGAAGGGCGGCAGCGGCAGCACCATCATCGACAAGATCATCAGGATAAGAATTGGCCCGGCAAGGATTTGCCACTGCGTATCTTTAAAATTGCCCGGTAAACGTAGCAGGGCGGCCAAGTTAGCCATTAGTCAGTCTCACTCTCTGTTGCAAAATCCAGTGCTTCCGGCACTGGCAGATGTTCAGGTTTTTTCGGGATTAGCCCGCCTTCCCGTTTCCAACGCTTCAACTGGTATACCCAGGCAAGAACTTCTGCCACCGCGGCATAAAGGGTGGCTGGAATATGTTGGCCTACCTCGCTGTGCCGAAACAGTGCCCTGGCCAGCGGTGGCGCTTCTAATAACGGAATACGATGCTCTGCACCTAACTCGCGGATACGCAGTGCCACTGCGCCAGCACCTTTCGCCAGCACCTTGGGTGCACTCATTTTTGCTTCGTTGTATTGCAAGGCAACAGCATAGTGGGTTGGGTTGGTCACTATTACATCAGCTTTAGGGACATCAGCCATCATTCGGCGGCGAGCCATAGCCCGTTGCTGCTGACGAATGCGCCCTTTCACATGTGGGTCACCTTCTTGATCTTTGAATTCATCACGTATCTCTTGTTTGGTCATACGTAATTTTTTAATGTGGCTGGTTATTTGGAAGAACACGTCGAATCCGACCATCGGGGTCAGGCCTAATACCACCACCAGTCCGCAGAAAATAATCAAGTGGACAGCATCACTTAAAGCCGCCACTGGCGGGGCTGCCATCAACCGCATCATATCTGACCAGTTGTGCCAGAGGAATATTCCCGTGACCCAACCGACCAGCGTGGCCTTGAGGATGGCTTTCAGCAATTCGGCCAGAGCCTGAGAAGAAAACATACGCTTTAAGCCCGCAATCAGACTCATCCGCTGAAAATCGAACTTGATGGATTCTCCGCTGAACAGCACCCCACCTAACAGCATCGGTACTGCTAGCGCCACGATCACCAATCCGGCAAAGATTGGCAGTAATGCCATCATCGTTTGACTCAGCAGCATCCCTATTTGGCGCAACATCTGCTTATCATCGCTGATAATGCCATGGTCAAAATGCAGCCCTTGGGCAATCATCGCCGCCAGTTGGCGAGCCATCGATTCCCCAGATACCCACAGGATCGCCAAACCGGCCCCGAGCATCAGCATCGAGGTCAGTTCGCGCGAACGCGGTATTTGGCCTTTTTCGCGAGCCTTCTCCAGCTTGTGGGCTGTGGGTTCCTCGCTCTTTTCCGCGTCGCTATCTTCAGCCACAGCAGGTTTTCCTGTTCAGCGTAAGCGTTCCCATATCAGATAATTAGGAAATAAAAAATTGCTGTCTAGCATGACAAATATTCAGCAAGGTTATGGATGGAACAAAGCAGCTATTAGGGGGTTATTTCTCGGATGAGGACATCATGTCAGGCTCAGTCGTCTGTTAGGGGGCTGGTTGGCTAAACAACAAGCAGCCTTAAATGAAGTTATCGCGCAGATCAATACAGAGAGAAATAATGGCAGATGAGATATCCCCTCACCTGCCGATTATGGTCATCAGTCGGCTTAGAAGCCTAAACTGTCCAGCAGATCATCAACTTGATCCTGGTTGGCAATAACACCAGCACCATTCTTATCCAGTTGTGGCCCATTGAGTAGACTGTCAGCAGGTTTTTGCGGTTTAGATGGCATATCTGGGATATTTTCCATCAGTACCATTAATAGCTGCTTCTCAATCTCTTGCACCACATCCATCATGCGTTTGATAACCTGACCGGTAAGGTCCTGGAAATCTTGCGCCATCATGATTTCCAACAATTGTGCATTGGTAAATGAGGTATGTTGCGGCACGACTTCCAGATATTCACGGGTATCAGCGACCAGAGAGCGGGCATCTGACAGCTCGACAGGATTAGCAAACCATTCGTCCCAACGAACTTTAAGCGCCTTTGCCGATGACTCCAGCTCATTTTGGCGCGGCTGTGCTGCCTCAACACAGTTCAGTGCTCTTTCTGCGGCCTGAGCCGTCATATGAACGACATAATCCAGTCGATCACGCGCATCTGGAATGGCTTCCGCAGCCTGTGCAATCGCCTGATCAAGACCTAATTCGCGCAGGCTATCGCGTAACATCCGCGTCAATTGGCCAATGCGGCTTATTATATCACTGGCCGATGCCGCATCTGTTGCGGGCATTTGATGGTTACTCATCTCGCCTCCTTACATACCCAACTTTTCAAAAATCTTATTGAGCTTCTCTTCCAAGGTAGCGGCAGTGAAAGGTTTCACTACATAACCACTGGCACCTGCTTGCGCTGCTGCGATGATATTCTCTTTTTTCGCTTCGGCGGTTACCATCAGAACCGGCAAAGTACTAAGAGCACCATCGGCACGGATAGTTTTCAACAGGTCCAGGCCATCCATATTCGGCATATTCCAATCAGAAACCACAAAATCAAAACCACCCGCACGTAATTTATTCAATGCGTCGACGCCATCTTCGGCCTCTTCCACATTGTTAAAACCCAGCTCTTTCAGCAGGTTTCTGACAATACGACGCATGGTCGAAAAATCGTCTACCACCAAAAATCTGAGATTCTTATCCGCCATACCAACTCCTAAGGTTTGTTGCTCACCGCTGAGCGATTAACTATCAACGCCCGATTTCCACCGGAAAATGTCTACTAGATTCGCAGGGCTTGACCACTGCTAATCTGCGCCAACATACGCTGGCTTATCTGGTTCAAATCCAGAACTTCATTAACGCCCCCCATACCAATCGCTTCACGCGGCATGCCGAAAACCACACAACTGGCCTCGTTTTGCGCGATGGTATAAGCACCGGCGCGATACATCTCCAACAACCCGGCCGCACCATCATTGCCCATCCCCGTCAGGATAACCCCCACGGCGTTACGCCCGGCATACTGCGCCACTGAGCGAAATAGGACATCAACCGAGGGACGATGGCGGTTAACCGCCGGCCCGTCATGAATGCGAACCTGATAGTTCGCCCCACTACGCGCCAGTTCCATATGCCGATCGCCGGGCGCAATATAGGCATGCCCCGGTAAGACCCGTTCACCGTCTTCTGCTTCTTTCACAGTGATTTGACACAGCTTATTGAGTCGCTCAGCAAATGAACGGGTAAAACCCGGCGGCATATGCTGAGTAATTAACAGTGCCGGGCTGGTCGGTGGCAACGGCTGTAATACCATACGGATAGCTTCTGTCCCCCCGGTAGAGGCACCAATTGCAATTAACTTTTCACTACTGAGCAGTGGTGTATGCGTCAGCATAACCGGCGCGTTCTCTGGGCCGCGCTGCGGCAGGCGAGCTTTAGCAGCCGTACGGATTTTCTCCGCAATCAACTCACTGTAAGCCAGCATTCCCTCTCTGATCCCAAGCTGAGGTTTGGTAACAAAATCAATCGCTCCCAACTCCAACGCACGCATAGTTATCTCGGAGTTCTTACCGGTTAATGATGAGACCATCACCACCGGCATCGGCCGCAACCGCATCAGCTTTTCAAGAAAATCCAAACCATCCATCCGCGGCATTTCGACATCGAGCGTCAAAACCTGCGGATTGAATTTTTTGATCAAATCACGGGCAACCAACGGATCGGGAGCCGTTGCAACCATTTCCATGTCCGGGTGACTATTAATAATCTCGGTCATTAGTTGGCGCATCAATGCAGAATCATCAACGCACAATACTCTGATTTTACTCATCACCTCTCCTTGGTCAGCCCATAAACGGTCTGCCCGCGCAAATAGAATTCCCGACTAATTTGACTGAAATTCTCCGAGTGGCCTGCAAACATCAGACCACCTGGTTTTAGCAAAGGGACAAAGCGACGCAGAATGCGCTCCTGCGTTTCTTTATCAAAATAAATCATCACATTACGACAAAAAATAGCATCAAACTGCCCGGGTAACGCCCACTCTGGTGCCAACAGATTGAGTTGCTGGAAATGGATCATATTGGCCAATTCCGGGCGCACTCGCACCATGCCTTGATGTGGGCCGGTGCCACGCAAGAAATAGCGTTGCATCTGTTGTGCCGACAATGAACGCAATTCATCTTGCCGGTATACACCACTGGTCGCTTTTTCCAGTACTTGCGTATCGATATCGCTGGCTAACACCTGACACGAACCCGCTCTATTTCCCAACACATCACACAGTGTCATCGCGATAGAGTACGGCTCTTCACCGGTCGATGCCGCCGTACTCCACACCGAATAGCTTCCCGGCCGCTGGCGGGCATGTTCAGCCAGAATCGGAAAATGGTGTGCCTCACGGAAAAATGCCGTCAAATTAGTGGTCAAGGCATTAACAAATGCCTGCCACTCTGCACTGTTCGGGTCGGTCTCCAGCAAAGCAAGGTATTGACCAAAATCGTTAATCCCCAGCAATCTCAGCCGCCTGACCAGGCGGTTATAGACCATTTCCCGTTTGTGATCGGCCAGTACTATCCCGGCTCGTTGATAAATAAGTTGGCAGATGCGCCGGAAGTGAACATCCGGCAACGGGAGCCGTTGAATCATCTGAGTCAGGATCGACCCAGACTCTTGGGGTGATGGCTGTTTCATCGATGATGGTTTCATCCGGCCTCACCCCACAACAAAGTCTTCGTTACGCCGTTTGACAATCTGGAATTTCCTTAACAGCCGGTTGTTTACCACTGCCGTCTGCTGCCTGCCCCTCCCCGCTGTCGCTATCCTGCTCCAAACGAAAAACAGACACTGCATCGGAGAGCATACTTGCCTGCTCTTCGAGTGCGTTAGCCGCAGCCGCAGCCTCTTCCACTAATGCGGCGTTTTGCTGAGTGACCTGATCCATCTGTGTTACTGCCAGTGAAACCTGCTCTATACCTCGGCTTTGCTCATCCGAGGCGGAAGCGATTTCACCCATAATGTCGGTAACCCGAGTCACTGAGCGAACAATCTCTTCCATGGTAGTACCCGCATTTTCAACCAGAGTGGAGCCCTGGCGAACACGGCTGACCGATTCATCGATCAACCCTTTAATCTCTTTTGCTGCTTGTGCACTGCGCTGGGCCAGATTACGAACTTCACCGGCGACGACAGCAAAACCGCGCCCCTGCTCACCGGCGCGAGCAGCCTCAACAGCAGCATTTAACGCCAGAATATTGGTCTGGAAGGCAATACCGTCAATAACACTGGTAATGGCACCAATCTTCTGTGAACTGGTGGCGATATCATGCATGGTTGTCACCACACTGCCCGTCAACTCACCCCCTTTGGCAGCGGTTGCTGATGCGTCTTTCGCCAGCAATGTTGCCTGACGAGCATTATCCGCATTCTGTTTGACCGTCGCGGTCAGTTGCTCCATGCTGGCCGCAGTTTGTTCCAGTGACGCCGCTTGCTGTTCGGTTCTTGCCGACAAATCATTGTTACCAGCAGAAATTTCCTGAATCCCCGTTAGCATTGCTTCAGTGCCATCCCGGACATGACTAACGGTGGTGATAAGCGACTGCTGCATGATGCGTAAACTGGCAAACATCTCGCTGATTTCATTACGCCCGGAGACATGAATCTGCGCCGATAAATCCCCCCGTGCGATGCGGTCAAAATGCGCGCGCATAATTTTCAGCGGCCTGACAAACATAGTGCGCAGCCAAACAAGCGACGAAATCGCCATGGCTATTACCATTACAATCGCCGCACCAAATATCCACATGGAGAGATGGTACGCCTGCTGGTTTTGGGTACCGGCCTCAGCAATCACTTCATTGGCATACTGCAAATACTGTAAAAAATCGGCTTCGAACAAATCTTGTGTTTTCTGGGTGGGTTGGTCCATAAAGCCTTGTAAATTACCGGCTTCCAGAAAATCGATTAGTTGTCGTAACGACGTCCGTAAGTTCTGATAACTGTTTTTAGTGGCATCCAACAATTCGCCACCGTTATCACTCTCATCAAGGCGTGGCACCGCAATAAACTGATTGAAGTAGAGGTCCGCTTTCTGTAATGAGCTGCGCGCACTGCCCATTAATGCGTTGACTTGCTCCTGAGGTACTTTGAGAGCCGAGCGCGTCCCCGCCCGGTTTAAGGTATTACGCGCCTGAAGCAAGGATACCCAACTGAGGCTTAATGCATCCCGTTGCTGGCTACTGAGATCCACCCGGTTCAAATTTTGGTAGTCTGAGCGAAAAGCAGTAAATGACAGACCACTTGAAATTAACTGTATCGAGCAAATTAATATCAGTAACAGGAAAAAGCTGGTAGAAATCCGAATTCGGCCAAACATCGTAACCTCTTCTCAGCCGGCTCATTGGTCGGCTTTATCTATTTTTGTCCACCCAAAATAATTGGAGTTGCAGGTAGGCAGCCAGCAAACGAATCCCGATGAGCTTACGCAGTCAAGTGATTCGGGTTCGTGAGCGCAGTTAACACCCCTGCAATTTCAAGTATGAAGGGTTGTAGGGGACTAGAAAGTTTCCCAATTGTCTTGCAGGCCACTTCCCAGTGTTTTTTTAGCTGTGATGCTCAAATCCTGTGTCGGCTGCTTTATTTTTCTAACATCTCTTGTAGTACTACCGTTATCCATACGCAGAATGAATACAGACATGGATTGGGTTAACATACTGGCTTGTTCTTCCAGTGCGGCGGCGGCAGAGGCTGACTCTTCCACCAAAGAGGCGTTTTGCTGGGTTACCCGGTCCATTTCAGTGACCGCCTGACCCACCTGATCGATACCGCGACTTTGCTCATCGGAAGCAGAAGCGATTTCACCCATGATGTCGGTGACGCGGGTTACCGCATTAACGATATCTCCCATGGTTTCACCCGCACTTTCAACCAGTACTGACCCCATATCGACACGGCTAACCGAGTCTTCAATAAGGCCTTTAATCTCTTTTGCAGCTTGCGCACTACGTTGTGCCAGGTTACGTACTTCACCGGCAACAACGGCAAAACCACGACCCTGCTCACCGGCTCGGGCAGCTTCAACGGCGGCGTTCAGCGCCAGGATATTGGTCTGGAAAGCGATACCATCGATGACACTGGTAATATCTGCAATTTTCTGTGAACTACCGGCAATCTCATGCATGGTTTGCACCACATTCGCCACCACTTTGCCACCTTTTTGTGCCGTTTCCGATGCACTTAAGGCCAGTTGGCTAGCTTGACGGGCATTCTCAGCATTCTGTTTCACTGTGGCGGTTAACTGCTCCATACTGGCGGCGGTTTCTTCCAGTGAGGCGGCTTGTTGTTCTGTACGCGCTGACAGATCGTTGTTGCCGGCGGAAATTTCTGAGGCACCGCTATAGATAGCATCGGCACCTAAACGCACGTCACTGACGGTGGTAATCAATTCAGATTGCATGTGTTTCAGGCTGGCTGCCAATGTGCCCATTTCGTTGCGGCTATGCACTTCGATAGTCTGCGTTAAGTCACCGTTAGCGATATGTTTAATATGTTCTATCAAGTGTTTAAGCGGATTAATCAAGATGTGTTGCATGCCAAGCCAAACAACAATAATTACCGCGAATACCACAATCAGTACGGTAACAATCACCCCCATCGCGAAGCTAAATGACTGGTTGCTGTCTTCCACTGCAGAGGCATACAAGCGATCATTTTGTGTCAGGTAAGTGTTGTAATCCTGTTCAAAAGCATTTTGGAAGCTAGAGGTGGGTTGGTCGAAGAACTCATTGATCTTGCCAGCTTCCATCAATTGGATCAGTTCGGTCAACGCACCAAAGTATTGGTCATAAGTCTGTTTTAATTTTTTAGCTGATTCGGCATCTTGCTGGCTATCCAACGGGATCTGTTCGTAGCTTTTAAAACGCTCCGCCGCCACACCCAATGTCCCTTTGGCTGATGCCAACAGGTCATTCACCGTAGGGCCACTACCGGTGTGATTCACATCCATCATGTAGCGGATGCCTGCGCGGTTCAGCGTATTACGGGTTTGCAGCAGATTTACCCAACTTTCATTCAACACCGACTGTTGCTGACGAATAACCTGTAAAACCGCAAAGTTCTCTTTGTCATTTTTCAGGGAATTGAAGAAAAGCCCGCCGGAAACGAACTGTAAGGCACCAAATAGCACTAACACCAACAGGAGGCTGGTGACCACTTTCATACGCTTAAACATGTTATCCCTTCATAAGTACGTCAAAACACAGGTACGCCAAAACATAGGACGTCTAATTAACTGTGTTATCGGCACTGGGAGGGGGAACTTTACCGGAGAGAGACATTATTTTAACGAGATGAGGATGAGTGTTAGCAGTTTGTTATTATCGAGGTGAAAACCGGCCTCATCAGGTTTTGGCCGGACAAAAACGGACCACGGTTTCGATGGAGACCGACGTGGTGATTGGTTCGGTTGACATGAGACAGGAGATCACCTGATCACTGAACGAATATCAACCGAAACCCGATAGGCAAATTAACCGAAACTTACCCTTTAATGACGGAGTCAATCAACGACATCTCTTCACTGCTCAACAGCTTTTCGATATCCACCAAAATCAGCATTCTTTCCCCGAGTGAACCTAAACCTGTTAGATACTCAGTTGCCAGAGTGACGGCAAATTCTGGAGCAGGACGTATTTGCTCATTGGTTAATGACAGCACATCAGACACACCATCAACGACAATACCCACCACGCGCTGATCAAAATTCAGTACGATCACTACGGTATTTTCGTTATAGCTCACGCCTTTTTGTGCAAACTTAACCCGTAAATCAATAATAGGGACAATGACGCCGCGTAAGTTAGTGACACCTTTAATGAACGTCGGGGTGTTAGCGATACGGGTCACCTGATCGTAGCCACGGATCTCTTGTACTTTCAGAATATCAATCCCGTACTCTTCATCGCCCAGCGTAAAAATCAGGAACTCTTGTCCTACCGTTTCGCCAGCCAGCTTCGTGACGGTTGCTAGTCCTGCCATGTTTTTACCCTTCAATCAATAGGTTGAATTTATGTTTGTTTTCAGGACCGGAACACTCCGTGCCCTATACCTGTTTTCATACGGGTTCCATACAGGCTTCAATTGGTCGACCTGTTAGGCTGCGACCACATCATCAGCCGTTACACGCTTTTCCCGGTTTAATGCCTGCAAAGCCGACACATCAACAATTAATGCCACGCTGCCATCACCCAATATGGTTGCGGCTGAAATACCTGGCACCTTGCGATAGTTACTCTCGAGGTTTTTCACCACCACCTGATGCTGACCAATCAACTGATCTACCAAGAGTGCATAACGACGCCCGGCACTTTGCAGAATCACAACGATGCCCTGAGTGGCTTCAGTTTTGGCGTTTTCAACATCAAATACCCGGTACAATTCAACCAAAGGTAAATACTCGCCGCGCACTTGTAATACCCGTTCACCGCCGGCTAGCGGGTGTAAATCTTCAGCCAAAGGTTGCAGTGATTCCATTACCGCATTCAATGGCAAGATGAAGACTTCATCACTGACTTTTACTGACATTCCATCAAGAATAGCTAGCGTCAATGGCAATAGAATACGGATTGAAGTACCAAGACCGGCCTGGAAACTGACTTGCACATGGCCGCCCATCTCCTGAATATTTCGCTTAACCACGTCCATACCGACACCGCGGCCAGAAACATCAGTGACTTGCTCTGCGGTGGAGAATCCGGGAGCAAAAATCAGCATCCCAACATCTTCATCACTCATATGCTCATTAATGGCCATTCCTTGAGACTGCGCTTTTGCCAGAATCTTCTGCCGGTTTAACCCTGCGCCATCATCCAAGACTTCAATACAGATATTACCGCCCTGATGCTCTGCGGACAGCGTCAGATTCCCCACCGGCGGTTTACCGGCAGCAATACGGGTTTCAGCATCTTCAATACCGTGGTCCAAACTGTTACGAACCAGATGGGTCAGGGGATCGATAATGCGTTCAATCAGGCTTTTATCCAGTTCGGTAGAACTGCCAAGCAGCGTCAGTTCGACTTGCTTATTGAGCTTACTGGCTAAATCGCGCACCAAACGAGGGAAGCGGCTGAACACATACTCCATCGGCATCATACGGATCGACATCACCGACTCTTGCAAGTCACGCGCATTGCGTTCCAACTGCCCCATACTATTGAGCAAATCACCGTTGATGACGGGATCCAGCGTGCTGGAGCGCTGTGCCAACATTGATTGAGTAATCACCAACTCGCCCACCAGATTAATCAACTGGTCAACTTTCTCAACCGCGACGCGAATACTGGTTGACTCACTGGCTTTCGCTTTTGGTTTTACATGTTCCGGGCTGGTCGGTGCGGCAATAACACCCGTTTTAGGGGAACTGTTGGTTTCAGCCACTGGGGCCACCGCCGTTGGCGGTAATTCTGCGATAACCGGCGCCACTACAGCCATTTCAGCTGTAGCTTCTGGTTGCAATTCAGCGGGTATAAAACTGATCTGTTCCGGTTCCAACACAAAACAGAGCACGGCGCTGATATCATCTTCACTGACAGACGTAATCAGGGTGGCTTCCAGGCTATCAGCACTTTGATGCGGATCTTTCACTTCACCCAGATTGCCTAGCTCTTCCAACATCAGTGGGATTTCTTGCTCTTTCAGGCCAGACAAGCGAATGCGCATTCCCCCCTGAACCAATGCCGGTGACTTACCACCCACTTTGGTGTCAGTCATCACAACGCCATTCCCTTGTGCTACTGATGTGTTGGTTCCTGTGCTTTGTTGTTCTAAAGCCTCTAATGCCAGTTGGCGCAATGCGTGGCAGATATACTCAAAGCTTTCCGCATTAGGTTCCTGAGAGGTTTTATAGGCGTCCAACTGTTCCTGCATAATATCTTTCGTTTCCAAAAACAGGTTGATGATATCAGTGCTCAACCGCATTTCATCGCGACGAGCACCATCCAACAGGTTTTCCAACAGATGGGTTGTCTCTTGTAATACCGTAAAGCCAAACGTCGCTGCACCGCCTTTGATCGAATGAGCAGCACGGAAAATGGCATTGAGTTGTTCTTTATCTGGTGCCAGTGGGTCCAGCAATAACAAGTGCTGTTCCATATCTGCCAACAGTTCATCTGCTTCATCAAAGAAAGTCTGATAAAACGCGGTAATATCCATGCTCACGGTGTCACCTCTACTGTGCGTCGCGGCTTGTCGGAGAGACCGGTGCATTACTTGCAGGTGCCGCTGGCAACGATGTCGTTGGCCCAGTGGTCGCTGGAGTGATGCTCCCCGTGCTCGATTGTTGTGTTTGTGGTGCTGTTGCAGGCTGCGTTATCGTTTTCACAGGTGCTGCCGTTACCGGTACTGCCGCCGATACTGTTACCGCCCCAGTCGCGGTTTGCCCGGTGGAGGTTGCCGTACCCGTTGGCGCTGTCGCAGCAGCAGGCGTCGCGGTTGGCACAGTCCCACTGGTTTCAAGCTGCTTTAAGCTCGCGGCTTTTTCTATATCCAGCGCTTTGTTATCTAAATTCTCATGCTCAATATCATGTTGCGTCTGTTTGTTCAGCACTAAAATACTGATTCGACGGTTAACCGGATCATCCGCTGCTTGCTCTTTTAAGCGCATCGTCGAGGCCATGCCCACCACCCGCAGCACTTTTCCCTCATCCAAACCACCGGCGAGCAATTCACGCCGTGAAGCATTAGCACGATCAGCCGACAACTCCCAGTTGCTGTAACCTCGTTCGCCATTGGCATACGGCAGATCATCGGTATGCCCAGACAGACTGATTTTGTTTGGTATGTCATTCAAGATAGGGGCTATAGCACGTAAAATATCACGCATATACGGCTCTACCTGCGCACTGCCCATCTTAAACATGGGCCGATTCTGGCTATCAATAATCTGAATTCTTAGCCCTTCTTCCATCATGTTAATCAACAGATGTGGCCGTAATGCTCTCAATCTCGGGTCGGATTCGATTAATTGATCCAGTTTTTCCCGCAACTTGTTCAGTCGATACTCTTCTTTGCGACTCTCTTCTGAATCGATGTGCTTGCGTACCTCGCCCACTTGCTGGGTGGGATCATCACCGCCCCCAGGAATCGGACTGGTACTGGCACTGCTCTTATCACCGCTGGTCAACGCTATTTTCAACGGTGTCCGAAAATACTCCGCAATTTGCGTCAGTTGCTGCGGGCTGGAAACCGATAGCAACCACATCACCAGAAAGAAGGCCATCATCGCTGTCATAAAGTCAGCGTAAGCAATTTTCCATGACCCGCCATGATGACCGCCACCATGCTTAGCTTTTCGCTTTCTAATCACAATAACGGGGTGGTTCTGATGCTTCATGCGTCCTCTTCTGTCGCTTGCGGTGCCGGCGCTTTCACTCTGCGTACATGCTCTTCCAGCTCAATGAACGATGGACGCTCAGTGGTGTAGAGCGTTTTACGACCAAACTCCACGGCAATTTGTGGCGCATATCCGTTCAGGCTGGAAAGCAGTGTCACCTTGATGCACTGCATCATTTTGGTGGTTTCTGCACTCTGTTGACGCAACAAGGTGGCCAAAGGTGAAATAAAGCCATATGCCAGCAAAATACCCAGAAACGTCCCCACCATCGCATGGGCAATTAGTGCCCCAAGTTCTGCGGCGGGTCGGTCGGCGGAAGCCAGGGCATGTACCACCCCCATAACCGCAGCAACAATACCGAATGCGGGTAACGAATCCCCCACCATCGCCAGGCTACCTGCGGGAACTTCACATTCTTGTTCGTGAGTTTCTATCTCTTCATCCATCAGTGCTTCGATTTCAAAAGCATTCATATTTCCGCTGACAATTAACCGTAAATAATCAGTAATAAATTCCACTAATAACTTATCGGCCAAGATCCGAGGATAATTAGAGAAAATTTCACTTTCCCGCGGACTTTCTATATCCCGTTCCAGTGACAGCATTCCCTGTTGACGGGATTTAGCTAATAAACGGTAAAGTAACGCCATTAAGTCCATATACAGGACTTTGTTATATTTAGAACGGCGCATCAATTTTGGCATGACCTTTATTGTCGCTTTTATCGCTTTGCCGTTGTTACCCACGATAAATGCACCGATACCTGCACCGCCGATAATTAAAAATTCGGCTGGCTGATACAGTGCGCCAAGGTTGCCACCAACAATCATGTAGCCACCGAAGACCGCACCTAAGACCACGATATAACCCAAAATAACTAACACGCGACATCCTTAGCAAAGTGTGTGGGTGGAAGGTGAGGCGTTAGCACCCTTTGAGTGCAATGAATTGTCATTAACTGGCTACAGGAACGGTATCCATACCGCAGCTGTAACCAAAAAACTCTGACAACTCAAAGAGACTCAAACTGCGCGTCTAACCTGCTCATCCAGCAGTTGTGAAGTAATATCGGCAGATGGCGGAGAAAGTTTACGTTTTTTTACTGCGCGGGAAGGTGGCTGGCAGAGACTGCAAACAAAGCTATTTCGTGGTTGATGCGCATGGGTGATAAAAGTCCCACCACAGCAACTGCAACCTGAGAGTTGCAACATACCACTGTCAACGAATCGAACCAGGGTCCAGGCACGAGTTAACGCCAGTAATGGCGGCACTCCAGACTGATCAGGACACTGTTCCAGATAAAGACGATAGGCCTTAATAACGGCCTCAACACCGGTGCATTGCCCGCTTTTTAGCAGGAAGCTATAAGCGTTATAAAACATCGATGAATGAATGTTTTGTTCCCAGGTCATAAACCAATCAGTCGAAAACGGCAGCATTCCTTTAGGTGGCGGACTCCCTCTCAGCTCTTTGTAGAGCTTAATTAATCGCCCCCTGCTGAGTTGCGTTTCGCTTTCAAGCATCTGCAAACGCGCACCTAAAGTGATCAACTCCATTGCCAAATGAATGTCTTTGGCTTCCTGGACAATACTTTTCACAACCATCAGTCATGCTCTTTTTTTAGGCGCACTACCGTCTTGTAACGATAGCTCGTGGAGTAAGTGACTCGACAATAGGATCCCTGTGTGGATTTGCTGCAAGTCATCGACACGAGATTCTTTCGTCAGATGATGAATAGTGTTGTGGTCACTGAAACGGAAATGACAGACTAATTGGTTAGTCTCAGCTAATTTAACCATTTGCGGTAAAGTTAACTGCGCTAATGCGTCGGCCATAGTATCTGTAATACCCAGACGAAACATCGCTGAGGCTTTTTCATCGTTAATTAACCGTTGTGCTAAAAGCAAGTAAGACAAATTAATATCATAAATATGTTTGAGTAATTCAGACGTACTCATTTTATACATCCCGACTGATTATGTTTTAAAACATAAGTTGGATGATAGAATTCTTCACCCAAGACCTGGGATCCTTCCCGCTATACAGTTAATTAAAACCCATAGAACTAAAAGTAATTAAAACCTACTGGTGTTACATTACAAAAATACCATTTTGGTATGAAATAACATGTCGTAAACTTGGCAGCTCGGTTTTGTGCTGCTCTGATAGTGCATTTTGCTATGCAATTTTTCTTACAAAATATTAGGATTATTCCTAAAGAGGCCCAACTCTACTCCCGAATCGTTAGCACATACAATGTGACTAGTGATTCATTTTAAATGCAATGTGATGCAGGTCACAAAAATAAAATATAAAGCTGTTTCTTACACCCATAATTGTTCATTTTTCACTCACACCCATGGTTAAAAAACACTCACAAGTCAGAAAAGAGCTAAAAAACTAGATATATAGGCCCAATTCTTAGTGTTTTTAGATCAGTTCGAACAAAAGCATTCCTAAAGCAAAATAGCAGAACATAAATCTGTTATAACCCAAAATTATCAGCAGTAAGGACTAAAGCAGAGGATTATAGTTCGGTTATCCTATAACTACCCTTCCGAAACTATTTTGTTTTAACGAATATTTATGCGATTTCACAAAACACCGCCTATCGACCATTTATTAACCCATTTACCTTTTAACGTTAAAAAACCCAACAACATGTATTAAAAAAGGCAACAGAGGTAACTGCATGTTTCAGTTCAACGCTATTGCACACATTTCATTCTGCCGCAGTTTTAACTTTGGTTCATACCCGCGTTTTTACAAGGAATTTGTGAATAAAATGTAATTTAAAATAATTAATAATGTTTGAAATATAAGTTTCAAACATTGCTTATTAGCGACTATTTTAATTAACGCCCTATCACGGCTCGCATTATTGGCTGGTCGTAACCAAATGTGACTGACATCCCATTTATCAAAGGTGTATTCCCCTAACCTTTAATCTATAGCCGCGCTTATGGGAGCTTAATGATGGGATACAGAAATGTACTGGTCGCAGTTGCCCTTTCACCCGATAGCCAACAATTGGTTAATAAAGCCGTTTCTATCGTGCGGCCCTATAATGGCAGGGTTTCGTTAATCACCCTGACAACTGAGCCAGAAATGTACAGCAGTTATGCTGCCCCCATGCTGGGAGACTTGCGTTCTGTGTTGCAAGAAGAAGCGCAACTATTTATGGAGGAGTTAGCGATTAATGCAGATTATCCCATAGAGGATAGATCCATTGTGCACGGGCAATTCGCTGATAGCATGGCTTACGTTTGCCAACAGCAGCATATTGATTTAGTTATCTGCGGTAACCACAGTACAAGCCTAATGAATAAACTCTCCTGTTCTGCTGCCAAGCTGATTAATACCAGTAGTGTCGACGTGTTGATCGTCCCACTTTAATTAACCCGTAGCTGCGCGTTGCGGCAACCGTTCTGTCAGAACCGTAATACCTTTCGCTGTGTTGCCGCACTATTAGCTGAAATCATCCCGCCGAGTTCTACTATTATTCTCAACACGCGTTATTTTTAATATTCGCTATGTTCACTACCGGCCTTTTTACTCCGTCCAAGTAAGGGAATTTGATGCCTCAAGATAAAACCAGTAACCGCCGTATTCTGCTGGCTTCACGCCCACATGGCACACCAACCAGCGAAAATTTCACCTTAGATATTCAACCTATTGCGCAACCCGCAGCAGGTCAGGTGCTACTTCGCACTCGCTATTTGTCGCTTGACCCCTATATGCGTGGCCGTATGAGCGACGCCCCCTCCTATGCCGCGCCGGTTGAAATTGGTGACGTCATGGTAGGCGGGGCCGTCTCACGCGTTGAAGCCTCTAATCACCCGGAGTTTCAAGTGGGTGATTGGGTTTTGGCCAACAGTGGCTGGCAAGACTATACGTTATCGGATGGTGCTGGTATCCGCAATTTGGGGCCACAACTCTCCCATCCTTCACGCTCTCTGGGCGTTTTGGGCATGCCTGGTTTCACGGCTTATATGGGACTATTGGATATTGGTCAGCCCAAAGCGGGCGAAACTCTGGTCGTTGCCGCAGCCAGTGGCGCGGTTGGCTCAGTTGTCGGGCAAGTCGGTAAACTAAAAGGATGCAAAGTTATCGGGATAGCCGGAGGATCGGAGAAATGCCGCTATGTGGTGGAAGAATTGGGCTTCGACGCCTGTATTGACCACCGGGCAACAGATTTTGCGCAACAATTGGAGAAAGCCTGTTCTGACGGCATTGATATTTATTATGAAAACGTAGGTGGTGCGGTATTTGACGCGGTATTACCATTGCTGAACCCACGCGCCCGTATTCCAGTATGCGGGTTGATAGCACGCTATAACGATACGGAATTACCGGACGGCCCGGATCGTTTGCCACTGTTGCAAAGCATCATTTTGCGCAAACGGATTAGGATGCAAGGATTTATCATTTTTGATGACTATGGCCATCATTTTGGTGATTTCCTACAGCAAATGACCCAATGGGTTGATCAGGGCAAAATCAAGTTCCGTGAAGACTTGGTTGACGGACTAGAAAATGCGCCGCAAGCCTTTATCGGCCTATTGGAAGGCAAGAATTTTGGCAAGTTGGTGATTCGCGTCAGTAATGAATAGTCGACATAATTCCGGGGCCAACTCGCCCCGGAAACTGTTATATCAATGCCCTGATAGCAACAAATAGTCTTGCCGGATATAAAACCTAGCCATTAATCGAAGCAATTACAGCCACTCGCCGAAGCGGCGAATATAAAATTGCTTCATCATTTGCGCAACAACACAGTAGCTGACTAAGGTACCTGCCAACCAAGGGAAATATTGCCACGGTAATGGTTGCAATCCGACTAATGCTCCCAATGGTGAGAACGGAATATAGATACCTATTGCCATGATCAATCCGGTCGTCAATAGCACTGGCAAGGCGGCGGTACTTTGAATAAACGGTATTTTTTGTGTGCGCAACATATGGACAACCAACGTCTGCGACAACAGACCTTCAATAAACCAACCGGACTGGAACAAAGCCTGATGCTCAACACTGTTAGCCGCAAAAACAAACCACATCAGCGCATAAGTCGTAATATCAAAAATTGAGGAAGTTGGCCCAATCCATAGCATAAAGCGGCCAATATTCTTAGCATCCCACTTACGCGGTTTGCGTAAAAACTCTTTGTCCATTTTATCCCACGGCAGGGAGAGCTGGGAAATGTCATACATCAGGTTTTGTAACAGCAGGTGGATGGCAAGCATGGGTAAGAAAGGAATAAATGCACTGGCAACCAGCACTGAGAACACATTGCCGAAATTCGAGCTAGCCGTCATATTCAGATATTTGATGATATTACCGAAGGTTTCACGCCCTATAATAACCCCCTCCTCCAGCACCATCAGATTCTTTTCTAACAGAATAATATCTGCCGACTCTTTAGCGATATCAGTGCCAGTATCAACCGATATCCCCACGTCAGCATCGCGTAATGCCGGTGCATCATTGATGCCATCGCCAAGAAAACCAACGGTATGCCCATTGCTTTGCAGCATTTTTAGCACCCGTGATTTTTGCAAAGGGGTAAGTTTGGTAAACACTGTGCGCAACTCGACTTCACGCGCTAACGTTTCATCATCCATACCTTCAATATCACGGCCACTCAGCGGTTCCCCCGGCTCCAACCCGACATCGCGGCAGATTTTTGCCGTAATAATCGGGTTATCGCCCGTTAACACTTTTACTGCAACGCCATTTTCACGCAGTGCGGTGATAGCAGCCTCCGCGCTCTCTTTTGGCGGATCGAGGAAAGTCAGTAGCCCTTGAACAACCAAATCACGTTCATCATTAATATTTAACGGTAATTCACTGAGCTGAGTCCCTAACTCACGGGTTGCCAGTAACAAAACACGAAAACCGTCTTCATTATATTGCGTGGCTAACGCCAGTAATTTGGCTCTGCGGGCTTCATCCAGTGGGTATATCTTATCTCCCTCGCGAACTTGGGTGCAGATGCTCAGCATCTCTTCCACCGCACCTTTGCAAATTAAGCGCTGGTGCTGCTGCTCATCTTTTACCACAATTGACAGACGGCGACGGATAAAATCAAACGGTAATTCATCGACCTTGTTAAAGCCGCGCAAGGCATCTATTTCAGGTTTACCGCGGCTAAATTTTATGACCGCCTGATCCATCAGATTGCGCATACCACTTTGATGGAAACTATTAAGCCATGCTAATTGCAGCACTTTATTGTCATTGCTGCCATTGGCATCCAGGTGGTGTTCAAGAATGATGCGGTCCTGGGTTAATGTGCCGGTTTTATCTGTGCACAACACATCCATAGCACCAAAGTTCTGTATTGCATTCAATCGCTTAACCACAACTTTGCGCCGTGACATAGCAATTGCACCTTTCGCCAGGTTAGAACTGACAATCATTGGCAACATTTCAGGGGTTAACCCAACCGCAACTGCCAATGCAAATAGTGCCGCTTCAGTCCAATCACCTTTTGTAAAACCATTAATTAGCAATACAATCGGTACCATTACCAACATAAAACGAATCAATAACCAACTGACACTGTTGACGCCACGATCAAATGCCGTCTGCGCGCGTGTGCCAACAATCGACTTAGCAAGCGACCCGAAATAAGTATGCCCGCCGGTAGCCACAACCACAGCCATTGCCGTTCCACTGGCAACGTTAGTTCCCATCAGACAAATATTAGATAATTCAAGTAATTCACTCTCGCTATTGGCATCCGCATCTACTGATTTTGAGCTGATGGCCCCCATTGCGTCGTACTTTTCAATAGGGATAGCTTCTCCGGTCAGGATCGCCTGGCTGATAAACAAATCTCTGGATTTAATGAGCCGTAAATCTGCCGGAATCATATCTCCGGCGGATAACAGAATGATATCCCCCGGCACTAATTGCTTAATCGCAATTTCTTGTTTTGCCGGTTGGGCACTATGGCTACTACGGCGTAATACTGTGGCGGTGGTTCGCACCATCGATTTCAGGGCTTCAGCCGCTTTATTGGTGCGGTACTCCTGCCAGAAACGCAATAAACCACTGATCAATACCATCGTCACAATAATAGTGACACCTATCAGATCAGTTTCCTCACCCTGTTGTAATGGCAGCCAATAATCAGTAAAGAAACTGATTGCCGCCAATACCATCAAAACAAAAATAAAAGGGTTATTAAATGCTGCCAATAACTGAAGCAACGCTGGGGGCGCTTTCTCATGTGCTACCTGATTAATGCCGTATAATTCCAGTCGCTCCCTGGCATCCTCTTCTGTCAGCCCATTTAAATTAGCATTCAACTTGGATAATGTTTGATCCAAACTATTCTTGGCCTCTTGCGCGATAGCAAAAGTTTTTTTATTACTGCTACGGCTGGTAACTGTTTTTTTGAATTGGGTCATAACGCTTCTCTTTTAATTCTAAACGCACAGGGTTTATCCGCTCAATTATTGAGAGATAAATGTGCTGAACTATTATTGCGCTGCCAACTTTGTATTTATATTTAATTAGCAGCGACTAATTTGGTTAACTCCGGGGTGATCGTCCATAACAACTCCTTACTACCACATGGGTCAGTATTTAATTATTTATTGCAAAAAATTGAGCAACTTATTAATGAGTAAATTACTTTATTATTAAGCAGGTAATTCAGATGCGATACGCCAATGGACGGCACTGACGCTCCGCTCCAGACTGACACGGCAAACAATACTTTCAATTTCTCTTTGCGCTGCGGGTGTCGCCATTATTTCTGCACACACTTCCAACTGACCGGGTTTGGCAATATCTGCACTGCAAAGTGACTGTAATCGTAATGCCACACCATTTAACGCCTGTAAAATAAGGGTGCGAACCAATATCTCATCTTCCGCACCACAAGTGACCTGAATCCGGTAACGAACTTCCAGGTCTATAGCTTGTTGCTGAGGCTGCATATTAATCCGTTGCGCCGCCTCCCGTAACAATATATTGGCACACAGAATAACGGCAGTGGCGGCCACTGCATTCCAATACAGTCCCAAGCCACAAAGCACACCAATACCCGCCGAGCACCAGAGTGTAGCTGCGGTGTTCAGGCCACGAATATTCATGCCTTCACGCATAATGACGCCTGCACCCAAAAAACCGATGCCTGAAACAACTTGAGCGGCGATACGACCAGGGCTATCAGGGGATGTGGCATAAGAGCTGAGAATAAATACTGCAGCACCGGTCGCGACTAATGCATTAGTACGTAAGCCCGCCATACGCTGGCGCCATTGTCTTTCAGCGCCAATTAATGCGCCCAAACACATCGCCAGTAATAAATTTACGACAAAAGGAGTTAATGCCATGATTCTCTCCATGAATTAATCATTGGTAGAATAATCATGTGCTATTTAGCACACAGGTAATTGTGCTGAGATATATAACCCGAGGGTATAAATCAGCAATAGCCCGTGTTTCTGCCGGGAGGAAAAAGTGCGTGGTTGTTAAATACCATAATAAAAACCCGAATTATTACCCTCGATGATTAAACATCGAGTGAAATATGACACCCACACTTATTGGCGTTATAACCAGACAACGATTGAATGAATCTCGTTGCGCTGACTAAAATATGGGCTTCAAGTGAATAAACACCACCAGCGCCACGATAACGTCAAGTAATAAGGGTCTACTTGGGTATGCACAACTCAGGAAATAAGAGAGGGTGCTGCCCGCCATTTTCGGCAAGCAACAAATCTGTAGAGAGATAGGTTAGCTTGCCTTGCTTATTTGACTACTACTTTGCGTATCCATTATTTTCTCCACCGAAATTTTTCAAGAGTATAGTTGCGTGTGATAATTATGTAAAGTCTATATTTCTAAACAAAACCTAAACCAGCCCCAATGAATTAAACAATAAACTTAATATTTATAATATATCGATTAATTACATCATACTCTACTCAAGCCATTGAGCATGCGTCAGGGGCATATAAGAATAAAACAGAGATAAGAGAATCAACTCAAACACTCTTACCTGCCATTCCCCACGTCGGTGCCCATACTCAATCACCCTCGCTAAGACTCGCGCACAATGACACCTATACCCCCTCACTCAGCCAACTGAGTGCATCCCCCTGTCCTTACCATCAAGTCATTGACACAATTACAGAAATCCCATCAATCTTTAATCCAAATTGCGATCGTGATCCCATTTATAACCCTAACTATTTTAGCTCCGTTGCCGATAGGTTCTTAAAGGACTGTTGAGATTTTTTTAGATATAGGGGTGGATTAACTGTAAGTAGCGATGCCTGTACCCACCGTAAATCGGCGTTACAGCGAACCAGGCTATAGCTTCAAACATACCGGGTACATCAGGCAAGGACCTTTCCTCGAGCGACTATAGAAACGGAACTAACAATGAAACGTGGAAGTACGCATCAGCCATTGGATATAAAAATAGCGCCAGAACAGAATAAAAATACGAAAGTATTGTTTATTAATAATATGCGTCTGGTCACTTTGTTTATCGCCATCTTGGCGGGAATACTGCTTTTATTTGCAGCGGCGATTGGGACGTCAGGTTACTTCTTAAAACAGAGTAACCAATCACTGGAAGAGGCGACGCAAGAGCTAGATATCCGCCTGGGTCTGTCTAACAGTTCGAACCACCTGCGTACTGCACGCCTTATTCTGATTCAAGCAGCATCAGCGGCACGTATCGGTGATACCGAGGGTTATCAGCAGGGGCTAAAAAACGCTGAGAGCCGTATCGCTCAATCGCAGCAAATGTTTAATCTCTACTATAACCGTCCGGTTAAATCCGAAACGGATAGCGCATTAGATGCACCATTGAAAAAAGCCTATGAACAGTATCGCGACGAGGGGATGAAACTCATGCTCGACGCGACGAAAGAAGGTCATTTTGAAGAAGTTATTTCCCTCGAAGCTGAAAAACTTAATCAGTTGGATGATGCTTATAATGAACCACTGCTGAAAGCAGTTAAGTATCGCACCGAACGGGCTAACCAGATTAATCAGACCGCCCAACAACAAGCCCGTCTTGGTTATATGCTGATGGGAGGCGCTTTTATTCTGGCCATCTTACTGACATTAATTGCTTTTTTAGTGATCAGCAAAGTCATCATCAAGCCGATTAATTGGCTGGTAGCACGTATTCAGCGTATTGCTCAGGGGGATTTGACACAAAGTTCGGTCTCATTTGGCCGCAATGAAATTGGTGTGCTGGGTAACAATATCCAACAAATGCAGGATTCGTTATCCCTAACTGTGGAAGCTGTGCGCAGCAGTGCTGAATCTATTTACCAGGGATCGAGTGAAATTGCACTGGGTAATACCGACCTTTCGGCACGTACCGAGCAACAAGCCGCATCACTTGAACAGACCGCCGCCAGCATGGAGCAACTGACCGCAACCGTAAAACAAAATGCGGAGAATGCCCATCATGCGAGCCAGCTCGCAGCCAACGCCTCAGGTAAAGCTGCTCAGGGTGGCGATATCGTTAATGATGTTGTTAGCACGATGGATAAGATATCCCTCAGTTCAATGAAAATTGCTGAAATTACCAATGTAATTAATAGTATCGCGTTCCAAACGAATATTCTGGCTCTGAATGCTGCGGTTGAAGCTGCCCGGGCGGGCGAACAAGGCCGTGGTTTTGCTGTAGTGGCCAGTGAAGTCCGTAATCTGGCACAGCGCAGCGCCGATGCTGCCAAAGAGATAGAATCGTTGATTGAGGCCTCGGTTGACCTGATTGGTGATGGATCCATCCTGGTGTCCGATGCCGGTAAAGCGATGAATGAGATCGTGACAGCCGTTAGTCATGTAACTGATATTATGGGTGAAATTGCCTCTGCTTCTGATGAGCAGAGTCGTGGTATTAGTCAGGTTGCCCAGGCAGTTTCAGAAATGGACAATGTCACGCAACAGAATGCCTCTTTAGTTCAGGAAGCGTCAGCGGCGGCGGCCTCGTTGGAACAACAAGCTGAAATCTTGACTCAAGCCGTTGCAGTATTCCATTTAAAAGGCGGCAACCCTGCCCCGTCACTGAAAACTCCAGCACCTATGTCCACCAAACAGAAGAGCGCGGTCGGGAATAAGAAGTCCGGTGACGACTCACTAAACTGGGAAACGTTCTGAGTTAACACCGAAATCGTTCAACCAAACTATAGTGACGATATTTAGATAGCAAAACCGGAGGCAAGGTGTATTCACCTTCCTCCGGTTTTTTATTGCGCCGCTCGCAGCACAACAGACAGAACACCAATGTTACGGGTGAAGTGGCTCGACAAAGGTGCCATCATGGCTATCAATCTCGTTAAAGAACCAGACACCTGCGGGGTAATCTTCCAACGAAACCAGATACATAATGCCCTCACTAAACTGCTCAACCTCTAACACAACCCCCTCACGCCGTGGGCCGCCATCGGTTTTTACTGTCACCCGATCATTCACTTTCATGATATTACCTTCAATTAAATCAATGCTGCTAGTGTAGTACAGAATAAGGTGAGAATGATAAGGTTTACGTATAAACAACGGTATGCTTTTGGTGAATATATTCGAGGGTAGAACAGTATTGGCTTACTGAGTAAGAGAAGCTGAGTTAATCAGAATCGAGGGGATAAAGCAGAGGATCTTGCCGGATGCCAGAAAGTAAAAAACCCGCCTTAGCGGGTTTTTTTATAATCAGCCAAAGGCCAATTAGATTGCAGTTACGTTTGCTGCAGACGGACCTTTAGCACCGTTCTCGATAGAGAACTGTACATTCTGGCCTTCAGCCAGGGTCTTGAAGCCTTGATCTTGGATTGCAGAGAAGTGAACGAACACGTCTTTGCTGCCATCAGCTGGAGTGATGAAACCGAAGCCTTTAGACTCGTTGAACCACTTTACTTGACCTTTCATCATGTTAGACATGTGTATTTCCTTTATTAAAAAAATTTGCCACCATGGGCGTGTTATAGCCGGTTATCAGTCGTTACTTATGGAGGCACTATGAAGGAAATTCGTCAGTGAAGAGCTATCAACGATAACGCTTTAAATATGAACCACTTTACTCAAGATGTCGTGCATAAATAGGTCTGTACCACAGGCCGAGACGCATTAACTCATGACCGGCTTTTAATAGCAACTCTTTTTAGCGGGCAAACTACAGATTCTTGTTTGCATGGCTAAAATAAAACCAAAAAAGCTATTAATTATACTCTTGATGCCCACTTTTACGCAGAATAATCATAAAATTTATTGTTACTAAACTACTGCTGCCCAAACGCTGGCGATAATAAAAAGAGCAAAATGTATTAAATGGGCTGTTTTACGTCATGTTTTCCGATGGGGACTGAAAGTTTATCTCATGAGTTTGCTATAATATGCAGCCACCTATCCCTGAGAAGAACGCATGAGGCCGAAGTCTGTCACCTTAGATGATGTTGCACGTCAGGCGGGAGTGTCATATCAAACCGTATCACGTGTTTTAAACCAGGCCCTTCATGTCTCGCCAAAAACCCGCAGCAAGGTCGAACAGGCCATGGCTGACTTAAACTATGTTCCTAACCGCGTAGCACAGCAATTAGCGGGGAAACATAGCCTTACGCTTGGGCTGGCAACGACAGATCTCGCGTTGCATGCCCCTTCTCAAATAGCTGCAGCGATAAAAAGCAAAGCCCGCGAGTTGGGGTACGCAATAGTGATTGCCATGGTTGATGATCAAACTGGCCCGGCCTGCCAGCAAGCCATAAATGAGCTATTAGCCCAACGGGTGGACGGGATCTTAGTGAATATTCCGTTGAAGCCCAAAGGCTGCGAGAAAATTGTCCAGCAGTGTGCTGATACTCCAGTGCTGTTCCTGGATGTTGATCCACAATCCACCGCCTTCAGTGTTCTGTTTGACGCCAAAGTCGGGGCTGTTCAGGGGGCTGAACACCTAATTAGCTTAGGCCACCAGCAGATTGCCCTTATCTGTGGGCCCAAAAATGCCATTTCAGCCCAGTTACGTTATCAGGGCTGGTTACAGGTACTCAATGATGCCTCGTTAACACCGCAGGCGGTCTATCACGGTGAGTGGAATGCCAAAAGCGGCTATCAGACCACACTGCAACTCATTACCAGCAACATCCCTTTTAGCGCCATTTTGGTCGCTAACGATCAAATGGCTCTTGGTGTATTACGCGCTCTGCATGAGCATAATATCAATGTCCCTGAGCACGTCTCGGTCATTGGTTACGATGACACCGCAGACAGCGCCTATTTCCAACCGCCACTGACGACTGTCAGGCAGGACTTCAAGCAATTAGGGGAAGAGAGCGTTTCCCGCCTGATTGTCAGGCTGCATCACTCAATTGAGTTACCTTCTGCGTCTCTCTTGTTAGCCACTGAACTGACAATACGCCAAACAACAGCACGCTTTAAGCGCTCTATCCTTAAAAACGAATAAATGCGATCACTCTCGACTATTTATCCAACCACTATTTACTTTATCTGTCGTTGAATTCATCTTTATCCCAACACAATTGTGAGCGCATAACATTTTTACCCTTTGATCACTTACCAGCACAAAAAGTATCCACGCACATCGCAGAAATGAGGCTGATATCATGACGTCACAGCAGAAGGTTCAACAGCAGGTTCAACCGCCCCTATCGCAGATTTTGTCACGCAGAGATTGGGAGAACCCGCAGGTGACGCAGTATCACCGCCTTGAAGCACATCCTCCCTTTTACAGTTGGCGTGATAGCGACAGCGCAAAAAATGATACCCCTTCGCCACAACGGTGTTTACTCAACGGACAATGGTCATTCAGCTATTTTGACCAGCCAGAAAGAGTACCAGATGAGTGGGTTGAGCACGATTTATCGGGAGCGAGATTACTGCCAGTCCCCGCCAACTGGCAACGCCATGGTTACGACACCCCGATTTACACTAACGTCCAATACCCTATTCCGGTCAACCCGCCGCGAGTACCACAACAGAACCCGACCGGTTGTTATTCGCGTAATTTCGTTTTAGAGCCAGATTGGCTCTCATCAGGCCAAACACGCATTATTTTTGATGGTGTCAGTTCCGCATTTTATCTGTGGTGTAACGGAAAATGGGTGGGTTATTCCCAAGACAGTCGCCTGCCTGCTGAGTTCGATCTCACTCCTTACTTACAGGCAGGTGATAACCGTATCGCCGTTCTGGTTTTACGTTGGAGTGATGGCAGTTATCTGGAAGATCAGGATATGTGGCGCATGAGCGGTATTTTCCGTGATGTCAGTTTGCTTCACAAACCAGCGATCCATTTGCGGGATATCCATATCGCCACACATTTGTCCCCGGAGTTCAGCTCTGCCAATTTAGAGGTAATGGCAGCGATAAATATTCCTCCACTCAGCATCAACGATCCACAGATAACTGGGGCTTACCAAGTCCGCGTACAATTGTGGCTGGCAGATAAGTTAATTAGCAGTTTGCAGCAACCGCTAGGTACCCAAGCCATTGATGAACGTGGGCAATACACTGATCGCACCCATCTTAAGCTGCGGGTGGAATCCCCCTCTTTATGGAGTGCAGAACAACCCACGCTGTATCGCGCCGTGATTTCGCTGCTCACGCAGCAGCAAGAATTGATTGAGTCGGAAGCCTATGATGTCGGTTTTCGACAAGTTGCCATCCACCAGGGTCTGCTTAAGGTTAATGGTAAAGCGGTATTGATTCGGGGGGTGAACCGTCATGAGCATCATCCGCAAACCGGTCAGACCATAGATGAAGAGAGCATGCGGCAAGACATCATTCTGATGAAACAGCATAACTTTAATGCCGTGCGCTGCTCACACTATCCAAACCATCCATTGTGGTACCGCCTGTGTGATCGCTATGGTCTGTATGTTGTGGACGAAGCCAATATTGAAACACACGGTATGCAACCGATGGGGCGTCTCGCGGACGATCCTCAGTGGTTCTCTGCTTTCAGCGAACGGGTTACGCGCATGGTTCAGCGTGACCGTAATCACCCCTGTATCATTATTTGGTCTTTGGGCAACGAATCTGGCCATGGCGCAACCCATGATGCCCTCTATCGCTGGATTAAAACCAATGACCCGACACGTCCGGTACAATACGAAGGCGGCGGCGCAAATACGCTCGCGACCGATATTGTATGCCCAATGTATGCTCGCGTGGATGAGGACCAACCTTTCCCAGCGGTGCCAAAGTGGTCAATCAAGAAATGGATTGGTTTGCCTGATGAATCTCGCCCATTGATTCTGTGTGAATACGCTCATGCAATGGGTAATAGCTTTGGTGGGTTTGCCCGTTACTGGCAGGCATTCCGCCAATATCCTCGGTTACAGGGTGGTTTTATCTGGGATTGGGTAGATCAAAGCCTTGTCCGCGATGATGAGAATGGTGAACCTTACTGGGCTTATGGTGGTGATTTTGGTGATAGCCCCAATGACCGTCAATTTTGTATGAACGGGTTAGTTTTCCCTGACCGCAGCCCTCATCCCAGCTTGTACGAAGCACAATGCGCGCAGCAGTTTTTCCAATTTTCATTACTGAGCACCACGCCACTGGTGATAAGTGTCACCAGTGAATATCTGTTCAGACACAGTGATAATGAACAGCTCTATTGGCGAATTGAATTAGACGGCGAATTGATACAGGAAGGTGACTTTTCTCTTGATTTATCTCCTGAGGCTACGCAGCACTACAGGCTGGCAGAGCAATTACCCCTGACAGATAAACCCGGCCATTTATGGTTAAACGTCGACGTCAGGCTGAGAACAGAAACACCTTGGGCAGCCAGTAACCATCGCAGCGCCTGGCATCAATGGCGTTTACCTCGGGCGCTATCTATACCCCGCCGCTCTGTGCCAAATAGCACTGAGCTAAACAGTACCGAGCCAAGCGAGCTTCAGCTCATTCAAGATGCGCACTCGATTATGGTGACTCACCAGCAACAGCGTTGGCAGTTCAATCGTCAGACTGGCTTGCTGGAACAATGGTGGGTGGGTGAATTACCGGTGTTACTTAGCCCGCTGCGTGATCAATTTGTTCGTGCGCCACTGGATAACGATATCGGTATTAGCGAAGCAACCCGTATCGACCCCAACGCCTGGGTTGAACGCTGGAAAAAGGCGGGAATGTATCAGTTGGAACAACGTTGTCTATCATTACACGCTGATAGCCTCTCCCACTCAATACAAATCTGTGCCGACTACAGCTATGAGTTTGCCAATGAAGTGCTATTGCATTCACATTGGTTATACCGTTTTGATCAGCAAGGCCGTATGACCATTGATGTTCAGGTTGAAGTGGCAACATCACTTCCCCCTCCGGCCAGAATCGGTATGTGCTGCCAACTATCAGATCTCGCTCCATATGTTGACTGGCAAGGGTTAGGGCCACATGAAAACTATCCTGACCGACAGCTTTCAGCACAATATGGTCAGTGGTCACAGCCGCTTGAGCAGATGCACACACCCTACATTTTCCCGAGTGAAAATGGCTTACGCTGTAATACCCACTCTCTGCGTTACGGAAACTGGCAATTAACCGGTCGGTTCCATTTTGGTATCAGCCGTTACAGCACGCAGCAACTGATGACAACCAGCCACCAGCACTTACTAAAACCAGAGCAAGGTACCTGGTTGAATATCGATGGTTTTCATATGGGGGTCGGTGGTGACGACTCATGGAGCCCTAGTGTTCACGCTGATCACTTGCTGACGAATGAAAGCTATCACTATCAGGTCTGCTGGCACTATAAGGATTAGGCTTAGCGCGGCGTACGGTGGCTATCTCGTCACCGCACGCCGCGGGTTATCCTGGTCCACAATTTCAGATTTATACCTATAGCGTAAGAAAAGTAATGTTCATACAATCAAAGCGTTCCAAACATCTCTTAGTCTTGATTGTAGCCCTGCAAGTAAGCCATACATGCACGACTCCTTTGCAAATTTGTGCGCCCACTCTGTTGGGCGCTTTTTTTGTTTTCTACTTCACTGATGTTTTCTGACGCTTATTTTTGTCATCACTTAAGCACATTCTCGTCATGAATTATTTCCATTACCAGACTAAGATAGTCTCGTAGTCACTGGCATAGCATCGGACTTACCACTTTTAGGCGACAAGAGGAATATTATGACATCGTTAACGCACCTCCCGGCGAATATGGTCGCAATTGAAATCACTCAGTCTGGTGGACCAGAAGTCTTAGCGGCCGTACAGCGTCCAACACCGATGCCTGCTGCGGGCGAAATATTAGTTAAAGTTTCAGCCGCAGGTGTTAACCGCCCTGATGTGATGCAACGTCGTGGTCAGTATGCGCCGCCGCCGGGAGCCTCAGATATTCCTGGATTAGAAGTTGCCGGCGAAGTGGTCGCCATTGCGGCTGATGTTAGCCGTTTTAAGATCGGAGACAGAGTCTGTGGGCTGATAGCTGGTGGGGGTTATGCGCAATACTGTGTCATACATGAAACCAATGCCTTACCTATTCCCTCCCCCCTTACTGATATTGAAGCAGCGGCGTTACCTGAAACATTCTTTACCGTATGGACCAACCTATTCCAACGAGGCCATTTTAGCGCCGGTGAAACAGTCTTAATTCACGGCGGATCTTCGGGTATTGGGACCACCGCAATATTACTGAGCAAAGCATTTGGCGCACAGACAGTGATTGTCACTGTGGGTTCAGAGGAAAAACGTCAAGCGTGCCTGAAGTTAGGGGCAGATGTTGCTATTAACTACCACACCCAAGATTTTGTCACTGAAACTAAACGCGCTACTGCCGGTAAAGGGGCTGATGTTATTGTTGATTTAATTGCTGGAGAGTATGTCGGGCGCAATTATGAAGCTGCGGCCATGAATGGGCGTATTGTTCAAATTGGTACACAAAATGGTAATGCTAAAGATCTTAACCTGATGTTAATGTTGCTAAAACGCCTGACACACACCGGCTCCACATTGCGCTCTCGTAGCGTTGCAGAAAAAGCACTGATCGCCCAAGAACTGCAAAAGCAAGTCTGGCCTTTACTGGGTAAGGGCAATATGAAACCGCAAATCTGCCAGACATTCCCACTGGAAGAAGCATCGAAAGCGCATGAGTTGATGGAAGGCAGTACACATATCGGGAAAATTGTTTTGACCGTTTAAAGCAATGCAAAACGATAAAAACCGCTATTATTTATACTCATCCGCAGAAATCGACACTCAAGGGTTGATTTCTGCGGATGAGTAAATAATATACATCACTATTATCCCTTATCAGCCTATAACAGTTTAGCTAACTAATTTATTGAACTGATATACTTTAGATTTGATCTTCTATGTTAATCTATAACAAACCATTATGGTTTAATTTTTATGAGTCATTAATCACAAGGTCA
>NZ_JAZGQE010000080.1:0-20310 GCF_048593885.1 Yersinia sp. 1252 StPb PI
CTTAATAGGGTAAATAACAATGAAACCGAAGAATCAGAGAAAAGAAGAAGTGATGGGTATCCTGGAGGACCACTGTAATTCGTTAATGGAGCAGTTTACTGAGTCGCCACCACCTGTTATCAATTGGCCAAAAACCAGAGAACTTGCCGATAAAGCGCACCTGGATATTTATACGGCAAGATTAGTATTAATGAAGCTAGTAGAGGAAGACAGGGCCAGAATGTCAGAAACCAAAGTGATGAACTCATTACGCTGGTTTGTTACTCAGCCAGAAAAAAAATGAAACGGCCATCATCTTAGGGTAAAGACATTATTTTTCAACGAGATAGATTCGAATAGCGATAAAGAGTCAGCTTTAATTGCTGCCAGACACTATCCCATTGAGCTGTTATAACCCCAATATTGGACAATTAGTTAACCTGTTTCCGTACAACAGGATGTTAGCTATATATGTAACTTGTTGATAGAAAAATGAAACTTTGTTTACCCCCATCTATAAGACCCACTCTTTCAGTACCAGTGCTCAACCTTGTTGTTATGGCGCTGATGTCCATTACCTTTGTCACCATGATGCACTATGAAATCAACCGAGGAGGGGCTGGGCTTCATCTTCCTGCCAATATAGTCATCTGGGCCATGATGGCACTGCTGACAATAACACTCTATTTACCCCATACTGAAGCCACTCAGCGTGTAAATTCTCCTGGCCGTTTGTGGCTGCTGTTTGGCGCCTTGATGATAAGCCTGCCGGGGCTATTTCCTGCCTCATTACAGCATGTCGTTGCCTGGTTACCGCGGATTTTAGGCCTGTGGGGTGGGATAATACTGCTACTGGGGTTGTTCCGCCTGAAACTGAATGTAGCCCTGCGACAGAGATGGCTGGTGATCATCCTCTTGTCGGCCTGGGGGCAAGCTGTGCTGACTCTGTTGCAATTTTTTGTTTTTACATCCGATAATTGGATGGAATTTGATAGTGCACAGCGGCCTTATGGCATATTCCAGCAAACCAATGTACTGGCCAGTTACCTGGCAACCGGTTATAGCATTGCAATCTATCTGTTTATGTTATCAAGCAACCGGGCCGTTCGAGGCATCAGCACACTTACCCTGCTGCTATTCCCAGGCTTATTGGTGCTGTTGCAATCAAGGGTAGGTTGGGTTGGCGGGATAACAACCTTGCTATTACTGTCGCTATATTACTGGCGTCAGCGACAGATAGCCTGGGTGTGGCTGAGTAGCCTGCTAAGTTTACTGGTCGCCGTTTATCTGTTGGAACAGATGAATATCGGTATGCATGTATCCAAAGATGCCAGCAACACCGAGCGCTGGCTGATACTGCAATATACCTGGCAGATGATACAGCAGCACCCATGGCAGGGTTGGGGATATGGTAGCTTTGAGTCAAGTTTTGCCCATGAATTGGCGCAGCACTGGCGGGTACCGACTTACTTAACTTATCCTTCCCACCCTCATAATGAAGTGCTTTATGGTTGGGTTGAGGGTGGCATTGCCGCACTGATCGGGATGTTGCTATTGGCTATCGGCTATGTGAAGCCACTCTTAATGCAACCAAAAACCGTTTTCCCTCTGTGGGTTCTCACGTTGCCGATCGCGTTGCATTTGATGACGGAGTTCCCTCTTTATCAATCAGCAGCCCACTGGCTGGTGCTGATTTTACTTGGCCGCCTAATGGTCACAGAAGATATGCTGCAACCCACCACATCGAAGTCAACTCGCTGGCAACGCTGGCTGCACACTGCCGTGATTTTATCGGCGCTATGCACACTGGTGTTTATGGTGACAGGCTTTAAAACTGGCCGGGTACTCACACTGGCCGAGAGAAGTGGCTTGGTTAACATGCAGCCTTTAGATAGCCTGACCAATCCCTATATCCAGTGGGAAAGGTATCAATATATAAGAAATATTAATCTATTATTGCAATTTAACCAGCATCCTGACCCCATGTTATTGCGCCAATTTAGGGTATGGGCCGAGCAGTATATTCAATTACACAATGATCCGAATGTTTATCAAAGTCTGATCATGATTGCTCGGTATCAGAAGGAAACAGCTTACGCCGACCAATTGTACCAAACTGCTCGCGCTTTATTCCCCGCCAACCCGGCCTTTCAATAGCGCCGACCTTATCAGCAATCACAAATCACCTGGCCCCTAAATCAAGGGGCTTATTACACCGTTTGCGGGCAGCCTCGAGTTTTACCTATGTCAGTTTTGGGGCTGCTGGGCTAGTATATCGGCTGGAAAAAGGACTTGATGAATGGTTGTAATTACATCCCCTTCTGTTTCAAGCTCATAGCTTATTTTTATCGGCTGTTGTGCCGGCATTGATGGCGAGATTTCCGTGTTAACCGTAAAATCATGTGATAGCTAACGATAATAATAAAAATCACAATTAACTTTAAATTCAATGGACTATAAATCATAACCACATGAATAATACCGATAAACTCGATTCTCACACCCCGATGATGCATTGGTGTGTGGCTACTGATAAGTAAAGATTATTTAGATAGAATTAATAAAACCTACGTTTTAACCTACACTTACATAACCAGTTGATTTATCTGTTGTTACTATCCTGCGACACTTTGACAGATTAGTACGTGCAGTTTACTAAGTACCGCATACTTACACCCAAAGTGAATGTATGGGTGAAGTTTTAAACTATCATACCTACTCAGAAAGAGTCCCATCGAGTTTTGCCAATGCTTGGGTGTGCTTCTCGTTTGTCATACAAAATTATACATCCGCAAAACTTGTGGGGAGTCAAGCAGCTACTTGTCTCCAAGCTCGATCTTCATACTGAGGTCAAGCTCTACCGTCTCAATAATATGATTATAGACCTCGATGATCTTATGGAGTGTAGCCTTACGACCAGCAGCATTAAACCGACCTAATTCGATCACGTTGGATGCCAGAAATTGCTCGAATTCAAGAATATCGACACGCCCGTCATATGCGCCATTCCTGGAGTTTTCAAGTAAAGCCTCCAACACGATAGCGCCTTTAGAAGATGTAATGACTAGCGGCTTGTATCCGCCATCCAAGTTTGCGATACATTTAGCAAGCAAGGCCTCACTTGGCAAATTAGTGACATGAAGCACCATGTCTTCAAAATCAAAATCACCACTACGGCTCGATCCCGCATCATTTTGGTTTGAATGATGATGTGTTATATGCCCCTTACCAAGCAATACATCCAATTTTGCTCCGACCATGTGTTGCATCAGACTACCAACAAATTTCGCCCCGGCCCCTTCATTCTGTCTGATCTGTGCTTGAGACAATAGATGTCGAATTGCACGACGTGTACCCCATAGAGGATCAACACTTAAGAGAAAGGGTTTTCGTTCGAAATAATCTCTGGCCTTGCCAACCCAAAAGACCTCACACTCAAAGAGATCTATGGCAACGCTGGCGTTTTGATTTTGGTTCAACAGGTCAATGTAATCGATCATGAGTTGCATGCTACCGCGGCTAGTTCGACCGCCTTCACTTGCAAGAATCCTATCAAGCCCATGCTCGTTCAAAATTCGCTGTGTGGCGGGCCCTCCCAACCCTTTTACTTGTCCTTGTTTGCCAGTTTTCCAGTCGTCGCTATTTAATGGCCAGACAAGGATTCCAGCCCTCTGCTGCTCAAGTGCCTGCCTGTTGATAACCAGAAGAGCGGCAATGGGTCCTTTGTTACCATTCACAGCCTTGCTTACAGCGAATGTTTCTAGCATTGTTTTGATTGCAGAACAGGGAGAGTTCATTATGCGACCTTTTTCTGAGCAGACGCTATATTGTGTGATTGGGTCAGAATAGGCTCAAAAATGAATTTGGCAAGGTGTCGAACCACAGGAACAACGACACCATCGCCAGCAATGTGGTAGGCATCATTATAATTATTCGGAAGCTTATAAGTATCAGGTAGCCCCATTAAGCGAGCGGCTTCTCGTGGCGAGAGTAAGCGTGAACGTATTTTATTACCTTGTACAACTAAGATACTTTGGCGGCTGGAACCACCTGCTGGCGTTCGAAGACATCCAGCAATACCATCGAATCTCACTTCTGCGCGCTGAACTTTTTCTCCATTCTCATTCTGCCGGGTACGCTTATAAAGTCCCCCGACAACATGTTTCCCGGTTTTTTGAGCCGATTGAACTTTGAGAAGATTGGAAGGCGTCATCATTCCCAATAGCCGCTCTGTTTTTTCTGCGCTATCCCATTTAACACCTTCTGGTTTTTCATCAATTAAATCAACGAATGCCACTGTTCTGTCTTCAGGAAGCGGCAAGTTCCACCATATCCATGATTGTTGCACCTTATCCGAAAGCCCCTTGTAAGCAGTGAACATGCGATCAGGATGCCATTGAGCTATGGGTGAGGAAGACGTCAAGCTATCAGGTAATTCTATAGAGGGATGCACTCCAACGATAAAAACTCGAGGGCGTGATTGAGGTACGAAGTGTCGAGCATCGATCACCATTGCGCCAAAACGATAACCTGCATCAGAAAAAACTGTTCCTATAGACGCGAAATCCTTGCCCTTGTTGGACGTCATAACACCATAGACATTCTCCAGTACAATGATCTTTGGAGCTCGCTCTTCAGTGATTAGGTTACGCATGAGCTCCCAAAACGGCCAGAAAGTACCTGAACGCGTCTGAGTTCCATCCTCCGCATTACCAATTCCTTTGTAGGCTCCAGCCAGAGATAGATCCTGGCAAGGAAACGATGCCCACACTAAATCGGCCTGTTCTGGAAGCTGTCCACTGGTGATATTGTTTATGTCTTCTACCAGCAGATCTGCTCCGCCATTCCAATTATCACGATAGACATGCCCTTTCATAGGGTTAAAATCATTAGCGAATAAACAATCCCAACCCTCGCCTAATCCAGCTCTAGCCATTCCTCCACCGGCAAAAAACTCATAGAAACGTCTCCCAGAATGCTTAAAAGGCTCTGTGTTCAACGTTGCACATTCGGAATCACGCTGAATTTTTTCGTTAATTGCCTGAGTGATCCACGCACTCATTTTAATTTTACCGCCATCGACCTGGCACTGGCGGGTGATGTCACAGTATTGGCTGCTTGTGAGACGGAGGCTGGTACGGTAATTAGCAGTGGTACTCATAGTATATCCTGTAAGTGGCGCCAAATTCTGGCCCCCTAAACAGCATATCGAACCAGACGAATCTGTCAATTCCATTTCGTTGTGCGTTTTAAATCTATGAAGTGCTGATGTGGTTCTCTGGCAAGTTACGAATGATGGCTGCCGCGTATAGCCATGCAACTTATCTTGAGGTGTAAAACAGCGTGTAAAAGTGAGCAGGTTTCCAGGATGATCAGCATCCAAATTTGACCACCTTGTGTGTCATATTCCACCTTTTCGATGGAGTAATCTGGAATGCTTATTATGGAAACTATCGCCAAGATACGTCGTCGTCATCTCATCAATGGTGAAAGCATTAGTGCTATTGCCCGCTATCTCAATCTTTACTGCAATTTCGTCGGAAAATACATTAATACCACTGATGAACCCGCCGACCAGCGCCCACTCCAAACAAAACTACAACTCGGCCCCTTCCTCAATACCATGACAAAATGGCTAGAACATGACTAAATCCTGCCTAAATTCCTTCGGCGAACTTCACGCCGGTATTCGAAGGGCTGCAAGCTGAAGACTATCACGGTGCTTATGACAGCGTTCGGCGACATGTCAAAATTTAGGTGATAAACTGGCCCAGGTTTTTGTCCTACTCTCCTTCACGCCTAGCGACATCGGGCAATTTGACTGGGCTACGAACACGCCGTGCTCACCGGTGTCTCTCAAACCAGCAAGCTCGCCCATTTCCGCCTAGCCTAAAGCAGTCAGATGTTCGTCATTGCCTATCGGTGCTATGATCTGCATGGCTCTGTCCGGTTGGCGATTTGGGATATTCAGCAATTGATCAGATCGCTTAAATCGGACTGAGTTCCCTTAGAGAGGTCGACTATTTGGAACAGTTATTTAAGCAGGACGATAATACCCGGTATGATTATATGAACAATATTTTTGAAAGAGAGCATGACAACATCCAAGTTCTTTCACTGTTTTCTGGTGGTGGTGGAATGGATTTTGGTATTGAATCAGCCGGAGGGAAGGTTGTTTTTGCTAATGATATTGTGGACAACGCTTGTAAGACGTTAGATAAGTATTTTCCTGACTCAGATATCAGACTTGGCGATATATCAAATATCCAAAACTTTCCGCGCGTTGATGCCGTTGTTGGCGGTTATCCGTGCCAGTCATTTTCGATGGCTGGTAACAGGAAACCGGATAGTGATGCCCGAACCAATCTTTATAAACAGTTTCTGCGTGTATTAAATATTGTTCGTCCAAAATATTTTGTTGCGGAGAATGTGTCTGGGTTGCAGCAACTTGGCGCGGGTAGCTTTTTAGAACAACAGCTCACTGCATATCAGCAAGCAGGCTATCAGGTCAGCTATCATCTGGTTAACGCCAAAGAGTATGGTGTTCCACAATCACGTAAACGTTTGTTTATTATTGGTGTTAGAAACGACTTAGGACAGTGTTTTGAGTTCCCCTCTGCAACACATGGTAAGCTGAGCCATAAGAATCCGCATCTAAAACCTTATGCATCTCATGGTGATGCTATCCGCAATTTGCCATTATGGCCAGAGGGGGAGTTTTATGAACGCCCTCATGATCCCGAAGGGCATTTTTCTTGGTATTTCATGTCGAGAAATCGCAAAGCTAAATGGGATAGCCCTGCTTATACCGTGGTAGCTAATTGGCGTCATGTCACATTACATCCAGCAAGCCCGGTGATGAAATTGACATGGTCAAACCTTCAGGATGGCTGGAAACAGCGCTGGGACTTTTCCGATGAATACGAACACTTAAACGTCGATGACACTCGCCCAAAATTGGATCAGGCTAGACGTTTGTCGTGGAGAGAATGTGCCCGTATCCAGACATTCCATCATGATTATGAACCGGTGGGAGATATCGATGCCAAGTTTACTCAAATAGGTAATGCTGTTCCCCCTATGTTGGCTGAGGTTCTTTTTAACCACCTTTTCTCAGGCGCAGGCTTGATAAATCTCTCGACAAAAAACAGGTGATTGAAATGGGGGAATGTTTTCCGGTTTCTTTAGACGAGTGGAATGCTGCCCTAGTTAAAGCCATTTTTTTTGACCCTTCTTGTGTATATTTAACTCTGAGTAGAATTGATGCTACTGGACGAATTTTTGAACAGCTAAAAGGATCTCGTAGCAAAGATGAAGCCAAGATTAGTTTTCTGGATTCATTCGGTAAAAACTCGAATGAAATACAGAACCATTTTAAAGATGTATTAAGGACTGAAATATTAACCATAAGAGATGGAATTCCTCCCAATTTTTCCATCTTATATTTAACATTACTTGCAGCTAGTGCTGACGATAATACTCATGATGAAGGTGATTTTCGTGTCAGATTTTCCTTGCTGTTGGGTTTTGATAAAGATAAAAAATTCATCTTCACTGAACTTCCTAAAATGTGGAAGCGATTAGCAAAATGGAGTCATAATAAAAAAGGATGTTCACGCCTTATCTTGCCAGACCCTCAGCGAGAAACACTCATTGGCTATTCTAAGCGGCTTTCTTTCCCTTGCTATAAGGATGACTCTTTACTAAGAAGTTTACTCGCCAGTAACAATTTCGATAGCTACTCAACGTTTGAGCTAGTTAGTCAAGCTATTCATAAAAGAATTAATAGCTTTAGCAAAATATTCATTAACGAGTTTATTCACTTCCGGGAGTTATTATTAAAGGCTGCAACACAGCAGGCTTACAATAGCCCATTCTGGGGTGCAATTAGGGACATTACGCGGAATGATGAAAGCCAACAAATAGCATCGAATGGCCGTTTTTGCATACAGCTAGACTCTGCCGATACGTGGAACCCAGAAATATATTTGTTAATGGATCAGAAAGGTGCCGAAATATTAGCTCCGCACGAGATTTATACACTACCGCAACAGACAGATATTTATACCAAGGGTTATTATAAATCCAGTGCGAATCGGACATTGATAGATCTTTCGTCTTTATTACAAAAACAAAAGAAAGGGCTTTCTAAATCGCGAGTGGGTATGGCGTTGAGGGCAAGATGCTTATCTCTTTTTAAGGATGACTCAGGATATATGAGCTCTGATGGTCATTTTTTTGATAATGGCCCAGTTTGTCTTGCAGTCGATAGTGATTATGTAAAATGCATTAATGTAGCGTGTGAACGTATTAACTTAAAATTTAGAACATTAGGAATTAATTCAGAATTTGATGAGTGGCAATTTCTTGTATTTGATGCAGTAAGCCGACAGGCACTAACTATTCTAGCGCAGGCACTTCCTAAAAGTGCTCAACAATTTTTGATTCAAAACTGGATGCCAGCAAGACCTCATCTTATTGGCGGAGCCAGATTCGGGCAGGCGATATTACTCAACCCTGCTAGTACGCCTTTTATTCGTATGGAAGGGGCACGTAGTGGAAGGTATGTAATTAGTGACTGTGCGGGTCGTGAATTATCTGTTGGTGAACTGACGTTCAGTGACGAAGGGCTATATATTTCACCTGAAAAGTTGATTAATATTTTTGGGCAAGCATTTTGCCGATATCTGCTAACACTGGATCAACGAGAAAACCCTATAGTCTATGAAATTCATGTATTAGACCACGCCCCTTATGCAGACTATCGGCGGTTGAATGAACTGAGTAATTGGTTGGTCGATGGTGCTCTGGGAACCCTAGTATCACTCGATGATATTGCTCATAACGTATCTACTTCTATTCCTGTACATAAGAAAAAATATACCCCGCTGGGCGGTAAGTGGTCATTATGGCAACAAAATGAGTATCCACTTGAGGAATGTGAACGAATCGATTTGCATTCCATACCCGTTGAACTTGAATGGTTAGCAGAGGCACTTGCTTTGCGTTTCCAAAAGCGTAGTACGCTACCTTTTGAGGAGCTAAAAAAACATCTTATCTCCGTATCAATCGCAGTGGGTATCCCTGAATGGCGATTGCGTCGGATGCTATTTGCATCCGGCTGGCTTTGTATAACAGAAAATCGTTATGCGCCTTATCCGTTAATAATACTGACCTCTCGTACAATCTCTATTTCTGGAGACGGGGGCGTTACGGTGGCCCGTATCAGCGGAATGATGACAAAAAGCGAGCGTAACCGACTGCAACACTTACTGGAGGAAGGCGAGCAGGCAAAACAGTTATCAGTACTAGGTCACGATATTACAACGGGTTGTATTGAGTTAAGCCTATTAAGTATTGAGCGCGTCGAATGGTTGGCTGAACAGTTCGGCTGGCGACTAATCACTAGAGCTGATTTCCCCGTTAGCCCATTAAGCGGTGTGATCTTACCAATAACCGAAATAGAAAATATCCCAACGTTACCAGTCAACATCACCGTGTCAACTTGGCTGGGAGAAAAAAATAAGTGGTCTGAGGAGTCGACGTTAATTGACCCCAATAGCAATGCCTTAATGCGTTGCCAGGAAAAAAAACGCAATCGTTATTTTATCACTACCCAAAACAGCGTTTGGCAGACCGATAGTTTTGCCTGGGGATTGATGGTTCAGACTATTTTTTCAAAGAAAATATTGGGTACCATTAACCATCGAGGGGATCTCTGTTGGTCAAAAAATCTAGTAACATTACCCCTTCCTCTCACGCAATGGTGGTTACATTTTGCTGGTGGTTGTCTTTCCATTGGTGATGATGGACATGTTTCATTTGTTGGTGGTGGCAGCTCCATTTGGGCAGATATAGATCTTTCAGATAAGACTACGGAAGTTTTTGTCGACCGAGCTACTGTTCGCAGATCGCGGGCGTTAATGCTGCGTAGAGGCCGATAATACTGAGAGCACGAACAGATTTTGATTGTTTGTTAGAATTACAACGAGTTTATTGCATTGGCATATAGAGGGATTCAAACAGAATGGTTAAAAAACAGCACGTTATAAAAGAACGAATGAACCAGATGTTCTGTTTTGGTTTAGAACCTCACGAGTTAATCAACTGCCTGAAAGAGTGTAAACAAAAGCTTATCATAGCGGGTGCTAAAGCGGATAATTTACCTAGAACACTGCCTCAGAAATTACGTTTTCTAAATACGCTTCAGCCTAAGGCTCGGTTGGTTATCCATGCATGGTTTAGTACTAATCTACTATTTCCTGAATCGGATGAACCCGAAAAAATCCTCAATGAACTTCTAGTAAAAGAACGTACCGATAACGACGAAATAGAATCGTCAAAGCCATTATGGCGCGCCATTTTGGGATTCTACGTCTCTCAGTCCTGTCCTGAAATTATCGAGCGATTTCTTAATGATGAGTCGATGGTGCCGCCCCATGATGATATCGAAGAATGCAATGAGAGTCTTTCAGAGCATCTAAGCATAAATGTAACGGATGATGATATCGAACAGTGTTTATTAATCAGTCGAGGGAACGCCGTATTGCCATCTGACCGCGTACTACCGATGTTCGTTGCTGGTCTTGTTGATACGTTTAATGGTGAGCAGGAAGCAGCCAGTATATGGAAAGAAAAATTATCCAATCATGCGCTTCCTATGGTGCAAAAACTCGAAAATATCATCAAGGAATTTGAGATTACTCGTGGCCCGAAAGAGGCTGATAGTGTTGAAGTATTACCGGCAGAGTTTATTGCAACAGAGGACATGAATGACTATGTCGTCGATAGTATGGCTTTTGTCGGTGTCGTTACCAAATTGCTCCCCAACGAGGCTTTCTTTGTTTCACCTGTTGGCTTGCTTATTCACGACAAACTGTGGGCGCTTTCTGAAGAACAAGCGAAAATCCTGTATCCTCATCGTGGTGAAACCGTTGGGTTTATAAACAATTACACCAAAAATTTTACTCAGGGAGAGCTTGGGATATGGCACGCGGAGCATCGACCGTCCGACAAACCAGCGCAATATGTGCTAACTAGCTACCAGTCGCGCGTATACCCGGTTATCAGACTTCCCCATTTATCCAGTGAGCCCGATTCTGTCAGAGAGTGGTTATTAACCCAGTATCAACCACAAGATGAATCACCAGCCATTTTTTTGCTTGATGATGGGGTGGCATTAAGACTTCCTAGTGATCTACCTGATCCTAAAAAATATGACTTCGATGTGCCACTTGATAGCTACAGAGAATTGACCTGTATTAAATTACATTCGCGGCAAATCACCATTGTGACTCAACTTCCTGTAGCCAGCGAAAAATACGATTGTGCACCTGCCAGTACATGGATAAAACGTCTGATAAAGTTAGAATATTCATCAACAAACTTCCCTGTTTTCAACAAAAAAAACTTACAAAATTTAACTCACTTTATTGCTGAGCATGAGCCAGAAACTGATGGTTATGTCCGTGCCATAGCTCATCTCGAACAAGTTAGTGTTTCAAGAGGATTATTGGGCAATATGATTCAACAATTGCTAACACTGCCCGAAGTAGAGGCTCAAATTAATGTAGAGAAGAAAGCGATCATTACTGGCTATAAATGCGAGCAAGAACAATTAAGACAGGCTATTGCTTCTCTGGCAGAGAAAAAAGTGCAACTTGAAGCGGAAATTGATAAACAGAAAAAACACCTAAAAACAGAAACAGAGAAATCAAAAAAAGCGCTTCGCCAACAGGAAGTAGAACTGGATTCACGTATCAGACAAACCTTCGAAAATGCATCACAAGCCGGTATCGAAACGTTGGCGCAAGCGGCACTACTGCGGGCATTGATCGCTGATGTGGCCGTACCGGTTTCTCAACCAGAGCCTACGACTAAACCTGAGCCCACCATTGCTTTGCCACTGTCATCGCCAATAGCAAATAAGCTCATCAATAAAAGGCAGCTATTGACTGTGATAGAAAAACAGGCGGTGGCAACAGGGTTAAGTGAAACCTTATTATCTGGCCTTGTCGCAGCGGCTAATGTAACACCTATTATTGGACTGCTAGGAAAACACACAAAAAAAGCACTTTATACCATAGCGAATATTCTTTCGGGCGGAGTCTTGGGGGAAGTTTCTATCCACGGTGATCTTTTTAGTATCAGTGATTTAATGAAGTCTCCAGTGTTAGTCAGAAGTACAGAAAACACCTGCACCATGACTCTGGGGGATTTTCTAATGCATCAGCAAGATAATGGACTGTCTACAGTGGTGGAGTTACGTGGATTTAACCGTATGCCACCAGAGACATTGTTGCCTGAGTTGAGTGACTGCCTGCTTAGTGACGAACAGGCATCTGGATTTTGCTGGGTAGATCAACACCAGACACTGCGCCATCTTTCAATCAGCCAACCGATACTATTTGTGTTGACGTTTGCTGTTGGAAAAAGCACATTCCCCTTACAAGGACCTGCAGTCCACAGATTGCCGGTGTTTCTGGCAGAAAATCTGTGGGGTGATGAACAATCAGCTGATTCCTCGATTACCATTACACCCACTCATGTCACTCCGGCATTATGGCAATCGTTCTACCAAGAAGCTAATCCGTCTGCTAATCATGACTTTAACGAACAACAAACCTTGCGGGCAGTACTACAAGCATTTGGTTTTTCTGAAAGCAAATCACGGGCGATTGCGGCACTGGCATTTACGGCGGGGCGTAGCACCTCAGAGGCAGAGGCTTTCGGTAGTGAGTTGTTAGCCCGTACATTAATGGATGAAATTGATCATGGTGAAGCTGCCACGATACTTGATTGTCTGTTTCAGCGATAGGAACGGGACTTAATATGAATAATCCACTCGAAACGTTTGAATCAATAAGAGATTTTTACATTACCTATCTTGAGACGGCATTTCGTATTGGCTCTCCTGCAATTCAGGCAAATCGCCGAGAATTGCTTGAGAAACAAGGTACGCTGTGTGCGGATCTATTTCTGGAACCGATGCCCAGATATAAAGACCATGATTTAATCATCAGCGATCTACGGGATGCCTTGAAAGGGGAAACATGGCTACCGGGGTTTACCACCCAGCAAAGGGCTGCATTTATCGATCTCTGTCTGGGCGGACTTTTGCCACGCGATCCCAAGGATGCTACCAAAGGGCGTTTTAAACTCTATACCCATCAGTTAGAAATGCTACAACGAGGTGTACAACCCGGCATGCCGGGCATTGTTACCTCAGGAACGGGTTCAGGTAAAACAGAATCCTTCTTACTTCCCGTTCTGGCGCAAATTGCCAAAGAGGCAAGCAAGTGGCCGCAAAGTCCCTCGCTTAAAAGTTGGCGACCATGGTGGATAGAACCAAACATACAGCCCACCTTCATGAGAGAGCGGGAAGGGCGGCCTAAAGCTGTACGAGCATTAATCCTGTATCCGATGAATGCGCTGGTAGAAGATCAATTAGTGCGTATGCGTCGAGCGCTCGACTCTGATGAAGCTCATGAGGTGATGGATTCCCATTTTGGTGGCAATCGTATTTTCTTTGGCCGTTATACCAGTGCTACCAAAGTGACTGGGTGGTTGGATCATCCTCGACAGGGTGACGATCAGAAAGAGAAAAAACGAGTGACAGGTAAAGTCGCTGAATTGCGTGAATATTTGCAATTTGCTGAAAAGACCCATAAAGAGGCTGTATATCAAGGGAATCTTGATGAGAATGATAATTTACAATTCAATTTCCCTAGACCAGACGGCGGTGAAGTGCTAAGTCGTTGGGAAATGCAAAAAACTCCGCCAGATATTCTCATTACCAACACTAGTATGCTTTCAACTATGCTGGTGCGTGAAATTGACGACCCGATCTTTGATCAGACCCAACAATGGATTGAACACGATCCGGACGCCTACTTTTATCTTGTGCTCGATGAACTGCATCTACAGCGAGGAACAGCAGGTACTGAAGTCAGCTATTTACTTAAACATTTACTTAATCGTCTTGGGTTGGATCAGCCACAACATCGCCACAAACTACGTATTCTAGCTTCGAGTGCTTCACTCCCCGTGAGTGGCCCAGAGGGAGAGCAAAGCATCAACTATCTGTGGGGCATGTTCGGCAAACGCGGATTGCCAATGAATGCCAGCGCAAAGGACTGGAAGACTTGTATCGTTCATGGGAAACCCGAGGCACTGGTTGAAATACCGGATTTTTATGGCGATCTTCCTGCGTTTTGCCGAGCGGTTAAGAAGCTGAGATCTGGTGGAACAACTGAAGTATGGAACGACATAGCCCGCGGTTTGGGTTGCTATCATAAATACGACACTTTAGAAGAATTAGCACAATATACTGTCCAATATTCAGCAAGAATGCTGGAAAAAGGGTGTGCTGATGATAAAAAATCTTTACGAGCAACGGCCATTGACCAACTCGCAATATCCCTCTTTGCTGAACATCCCAACGCTCGAGATGGTGTTAGTGAGTTAATTTGGCTACGAACGGCCGCCGATAATTGGTACTCGTGGTTTGCGCATCCTTTTCCTGACCACATCCCATTGCCACGTTTTCGTGCTCATGCCTTTTTACGTGCACTGGAAGGATTATATGTTGCTCCGTTGCCATCACCAGCACAGGCAGCAAAAGACGAAAGGAACCAATGGCTATTTGCCGATCTTACTGTCGAATCCGGCCTACGCTACGGTGATCGTTTGTATGGTGATAAGCAACATTCGCGGCGTGTGGAATTGCTCTATTGTGAATGTTGCGCAACATTATTTTTGGGCGGACAACCATCTGCTTTCTCAGCGACAAGTAACCGGACAGAACTACTACCAAACGATCCTGACACAGAGAAACTCCCAGAACATGCCAAATCGGTCATGATTGAGCGACGTTCAGCGGAAGAGTATGTCCTGTTCATGCCAACCGTTGATCGGTTTTGGCCTCTAGGTAATGAAAAGCTCTCTGATGACGATTCTTTTGGCAAATGGAAGGAAGCAAGTTACGATCCGTTTACGGCAACAATTACGCAACCAATATCGCCCGTAAAACCCTTACCAGCAACCGATATTGCAGGGTGGTTCTATCGTGTCCCTTCAGGTGATTTTATCCCCCCGAAAAGAGATCAGTCATCTAGTCAATCACCTGGTTCTTCGTTGCCTTTCCAATGCCCTGCATGTGGTACCTCATATAAATACGGTAAAGGAAAACAGTCACCTATCCGTGGCTTTAGGGTAGGTTTTGCGAAAACAACGCAGCTACTTGCTAGTACATTAATGGCAGAGTTACAGCAATCTGGAGATCAAGAACGACTGGTAACGTTTTCTGATAGCCGACAAGATGCGGCTAAAGCGGCGCTCGATCTTGAATCTGGTCATCATGATGATATTCGGCGGGAGATCCTCATCGGTTCCCTGAAAGAGCTTGCTGCGGATAAATGTTCACATGAAAAATTGCGTATACGTTTAGACGAAGTTACTAAACGGAAAAAAGAACTTGATGCTCTTGACGATCTAAACAAGCTTTCAGATATACAGACAAAAGAATTAGACGATCTCTGGAAGGAACGAAAGCAAATTAGAGAAACATTATTACTCCCACAGGCTGATAGCATCTCGCTAGAAGCTATATTGGAAAATTCTCCCAAAGCGGGTAAGCCACTTAATAGATTGCTGGCTAAATTGGTTGATGCTGGTATTCATCCGACGGATCGGACTGGCATCACTCCTGTACCCGACCCATCAAAACATAGCGAAGATATTAAAACTTTTACATGGCAGCAGCTCTTTGATAAAGGTCATCAGGATAAATGGTGCTGGAAGGCTTTCCCTTATTATGAAACTGATCTGGATATTGCCCGTCAGGAAATTTCACGCGACCTGAAAGAATTAGCTGGTGAAAGCGTGTTTAGTAAAACTTACTTTGCGTTAGAAGAAGCAGGATGGGGATATCCCTGCATCCCTATTTCTGAAAATTATTCACGGGAAAAATTAACTATATTTGACGCACTACTTCGAGTATTGGCGGACGCTTACCGAGTCGAACCATCGCAGTATCGTAATCCTGATAATCCTGACATACCTTGGGGAACTACATCAGCGATCCCTAAACGGAATAGGGTATATTGTTTTGCAAATTCTCTATGCCAACAGTCTGGCGGTAGTGTCTTAGGCTTACTTGATGAGTTCCTTCTGCTACTTGAAAAAGCAGGCCATCAAGGTGGCATCATTGATATTGGGAAAGTACACTTTCGCCTAGTCGATCCCGCTGATAATTTCTGGCGTTGCGACAAATGTGGACGTGTTCACTTACATCCGGGGGCAAAACTCTGCACCCGTTGCCATGCTCCTTTGCCCGAAATTCCATCTGGCGAAGCCGGGACATTGCAAAAACAAAACTATCTCGGAAAACGCATTTCACACTCATCCGGAGTTCGTCGTATGCGTTCTGAAGAACTCACCGGCATGACGGGGAACCCGGCAGCAAGGCTACGTCGCTTCAAAGGTATTCTGATTGCTGATGATGATGATATTTTACCAACGGGACTGAAAAACTTTGAACCAGATCCTGATCTGGACAGATTAGCTCGCGTTATTGACGTGCTTTCCGTCACCACTACCATGGAAGTTGGCGTTGATATCGGCGACTTGCGTGCCGTTTTTCAGGCCAACATGCCTCCACAGCGCTTTAACTACCAACAGCGCGTAGGCCGCGCCGGGCGACGCGGACAGGCTTTTGCATTTGTACTAACCGCATGTCGCAGCAAAAGCCACGATCTGTTTTACTTCCGCCACCCAGAAAAGATCACCGGCGACCTTCCACCTCCACCCTTTCTGACCACCAAGCTGGAAATGATCTGCCAGCGACTGGTTCGCAAAATCTGGCTGGTTGCAGCGTTTAAATGGCTAAGGCAGAAAACAGTCGACTCACGCCAGCCATGGCCTGTGGATGAGCACAGGCAGAAACCCGATAACCACGGTGAATTTTTTCAGGTTGACTGGTTAAAAGATCAGCAGGCTGATTGGCTACCACGTATCCGTCAGGCACTAACAGCGACGATCAGCGATCGTGATGAATTTGCTCATGTCTGCATGCCGCAGGATCAAACCTTCTATCATACCATTGTGCAATTACTGACCCCCGACAAGCTTATACAGGATATTTGTGCGGCGTTAAACGATGGTGCAATGGCAGGTAAAGGGCTAGCTGAGGCGCTGGCTGAGCGAGGGCAATTACCGATGTATGGTATGCCAACCCGCACGCGTCTGTTACAGACCAGAGCCATTGCTACTGGCGGAGATGATATCCAGTTTGCCAGCATGGATCGCGATCTGGACATTGCAATACAAGAATTTGCACCGGGAAAATATCTGATACAGGACAAACGGCGCTACTTAACGGCAGGCTACGCCGGGATGCTGAGGCAACGCTATCCTAAATCTATAGAATTTGACTCCAACGTGAATGAACCGGGAGAAGGCAGAATGATGAAAGCCTGTCCTGTGTGTCACGTCTGGACTCCAATCAATCACCAAGTTCACGAATGTACCGCCTGTGGTGCCGTGATGGATGACATTGAGCAGTACCAATGTTATGTACCTTATGGATTTATTACCTCACTGGAAGATAAATCAGTCAAAGAGGACATCGATCAAACTCTGACCAATGCCAGCCGAGTTTCTGTAGCAGAAGCCTACTCATTTTCTGCTATACAAGAGTCTGACACTAATGTCGCTATCCAGCTTCAATCTCAAATTTGTCTTCACCGACTGAATCGCGGCACCTATGCCGATGAACGATGGAGCGGTTTCAATGCGGTACAGGGCAGCTTACGTGTTCCCTTTAGAAAAGGGGGAACGTACCAGCCATTAATGGCAAATCGCGTTTGGGTAGATAGTCAATTGCTTGAGGCTGATCTTTTATTGAAGAGACGTTTCACACCTTGGCAGGAAAGTAAAACCTCCTTTTATCTTGCCGCACCTAAAGTGACCGACTTGTTGGCTCTGATGGTGGTCAATACCCCCGTAGGTCTACAGCTACAAACTCAGGCGTTTCGGGCCGCAGCACTTTCTGCTGCATTTATCATTGTTAACTATGCTTCAAAAGAGTTACTCGACATTGATCCCGAAGAAATCGAAATTCTGGAACCGCGTGTCCAGAGATTGGAGGACGGTAGGTTAGCTCCGATATTGCAAATGGCTGACCGTCTGGTTAATGGTTCAGGATTATGTGAACGCCTACAACAGAAAGGCATATCCGGTACACCGATCATTCTTGAGGTGATGAGGGCTATTGTTAGCAATAAAAATGACTTCCCGCTTAAAGAGCTTTTAGACAAAGATCATCGTGAAAAATGTTTTCAAGGGTGTTACTACTGCCTGCACAGATATGGCAATCAGGCCTATCACGGGCTGCTTGATTGGCGACTCGGACTGGATGTTATCCAGTTGCTTCTGGATGAAAATTATGATGCCGGATTGAATGGTGATTTCTCTGCTCCCGGTATCGCCGACTGGCGAGAGAACGCCCTGCGTTTAGCAAAAGAGGCTGCTTCACTCTTTAATAGCGAAATTAGAATGGTAGGCCATATTCCGCTGATCGGCGTTGGCCCACAGCGTTGGGTTGCTGTGACCCATCCATTCTGGAGCGTTGATGGCGTTTTTACTGCTAATTCTGAACTTGAAAGGCTATTTCTTGAGTGGCAACTGGAGAAGGAAACGGTCAGTACTTTTGATCTCTCCCGCCGTATGGGTGCTGTTATGACCAAGCTCAGAAACCCAGACAGTAATCAGGCGAATTGAGAACGATATGAATGCTATTACACTTGCCCGAACTCGTCCGGCGCTACCCTCTAAACTAGGAGTATTCATTGCCTGCCCAGCGAGATACTTATTGGAGAGTGAACCGCATACTATACAGCAGGTATCTCTACATCCGCGGACGATTCTCGGGAGTGTTGTACATCTGTTGGCGAACACATTGCAAAAGGATACGGGGGTGACGCCAGCCTCAGTTATAGAGCAGTTGGAAAATACCTTCATTAGTGCATTGGGCAATACTCAACGTGCAGGACCCCTTACTGAATGGGTCCTGCAACGTCATGGCATTGCAGGATTAATATCTCGTCAGGCGTTACTTGAACAAGTTCGCTATGCAAAATCGATTATTATGCCTGTTGTTGAACGAGCAAAATATTTACCTGATAGTCCAGAAAAGCGAGAGAACCGTATTCCTGTTGGTCGAGAAAAATCACTTACCAGCTCCCAGTTCAATATGAGCGGACGAGCCGATCTTATTTACCAGACAAATTCAGGGCCGATACGGGTCGTTGATTTTAAAACTGGCAAAGTAACAGATGAACTAAACCAGCCGAAAGACCATTACCTGTTACAAATTGCGGCATATGGCATGATGGTGAAAGAACAGGTTCCTGATATTGATGTTGAATTGGAACTAGCCGGCGTTTCTGATAGCTGGACGGGATCTCTGGATGCAAACCTGAATGATCGAGTCACCCATATTCTTATCAAATTGAACAATACATTACCGTTCAATGAACCTTTGCATGCACAGGCTCTTGCACAAACGGGAAAACATTGTGTCACATGTATAAGCCGTTGCTCGTGCCCTGTTTATCGGGAGAAACTACAGGAATACTTGCAGCAACATCAGTTTGATTCTGCATATTTTGGTTACGATTTTTTCGGGCAATTGCTGGGCATTGAGGTGGGGGATAGTTTAATAACTCTCCGAGTTCAGCTTGCGAATGGTTATACAGTAAAAATATTTCGTATCCCTGCGCAGCTTTTTCCTGAGTCGGAAAGAATCGTTGGCCGCTCCCTGTTTATATATGGTGTAAATAGCTTAGGTCGAAGTTCAGATGGTGGTTTCCCACGAAATTTTTATGTGATTAACACTCAGGATCCAAAGCGATCGGCATTTCAGTTTTATCTGCAATGGGAATAAAATAATAGTTATTTGACGGGGTTTAATACTTATTAAAAAGTAGATAAACCTCCTCTTTAGTGGTACTTTTGGAATAATAAACTATCAAATAGAAAAATTACCCTCAAATGAGAAAATCATCACATAAAATATTCTTCACTCGCTGACTTCTTGAATTAAAATCGTAACGTCGGATCATCAGCACTCCATCCCAGCAATCATTTTTTCGGTTAAACTTCCTTCTGGAAGTCTACTAAAAAGCAAGGCTATCTAGTGTTTTGTAAGTATCCCACCAAAACGGCCCATCCACTTTTAGAGATCTTCCGACATTGATCCCTTCCCAATATTGATGCCAGGATAAATCAGAGATCCGGGTCGGTTTGCAGGCTTCGGACAAATTCTTCCGG
>NZ_JAZGQE010000081.1:0-20021 GCF_048593885.1 Yersinia sp. 1252 StPb PI
AACAACTTATCTACTTAGTAAAAACTTCCCGTTGACATTTCAGATAATAATCAAGCAACACTTCGTCTACATAAAAAGAGTGATGGCACAGCTAAAGTAATGACTAAAGTGACTATTTGCCAGCTTTCAATATAGTTATGCCATCTGTTATCGCTGTTTTTGTAAACAACAGGTAAAATATAATCTGCCGGTACGATAGTAAGCGAAGAAATACTTATCGATATTAAAAATAATAAATACGATAATTTTCCTACCATCCGCCAAGGATTTATTACATTTTTTTGATAAATAGCAAAGTTAGTTTGACTTAAGAATGACCAGATGGCGTTCACCTTCCAACTCTGGCACCTGCAATCGCACGACCGATTCAAGGCTAATACCCTCCGGCAGTACAGCTAACTCATCGTCCGGCCTCACCCCTTTAAGCGCATAAAAGCGCCCTTCAGGCTTAGCTGGCAAATGATGACACCAAGACAGCATATCTTGTAGAGATGCAAATGCACGGCTTATTACACCATCAAATGGCGGTTTTGCGGCAAAGTCCTCAACTCGGCTTTGCACTGGCTCAATATTATTTAAGCCCAGTTCGTGCTGTACCTGACGCAAGAAGCGTACACGTTTACCCAAGCTATCTAGCAACGTAAAGTGCGCAGTAGGCCGTACAATTGCCAGCGGTATCCCAGGAAGCCCAGGGCCGGTGCCCACATCAATAAACCGGTCACCCTGCAAATGTGGGTTAACCACAATACTATCCAGAATATGTCGCACTAGCATTTGCTGTGGGTCACGAACAGAAGTCAGATTGTAAGCTTTGTTCCACTTATGCAGCAGTTCTACATAGCCTATCAACTGTAATTTTTGCTGTTCAGGTAACACAATAGCTGCGGCATTTAGCAGGGAATCTAATTTTTTTAACACAACAATATCCTCTGACTAAGCTCGTTCAGTCAGCATGAAAAGGGCCGGGATGAGGAATGATAATCTAGCTTGGCAGTGGTTTGAACCGTTAGTTGTGGCCTGAAGCAAAGAAGAACTTACCTGCACTGCTTATCCCTTAGCAATGCAGGCAAACGTCGGTTGTTAGGCACTACGGCGTAACAACCCCTGTTTTTTCAGCCAAACCAATAAAATAGAGATTGCTGCTGGGGTAATGCCAGAAATACGCGAGGCTTGTCCGATTGAGTTAGGTTTGTGATCGTTCAGTTTAGCGATGACTTCGTTCGATAAACCAGACACCTGACGATAATCCAGATCAGCCGGCAGTAGAGTATTCTCATTGCGCAGTTGTTTTTCAATTTCTTCCTGCTGACGCGCGATATACCCTTCATATTTAACCTGAATTTCAACCTGATCCGCAGCTTGTGGATCTGTTAATGCTGGGCCAAAAGAGGTTAGGGTTGTCAGCAAACGATAATCAATTTCAGGCCGACGCAGTAATTCTTCACCATTGGCTTCTTTAGACAACGGCGATTTCAGTAATGCATTGATCTCAGAAACATTTTCTGAGTGTGGATGTACCCAGATATCACGCAGACGTTGGCGTTCTTTTTCAATTTGTTCAATTTTCTTGCTGAAATGTGCCCAACGAGCATCGTCAACCAGCCCTAATTTACGGCCCATCTCAGTCAGGCGCAGGTCCGCGTTATCTTCGCGCAGCATCAAGCGATATTCTGCGCGTGAGGTAAACATGCGATACGGTTCTTTGGTGCCAAGGGTGCTTAAATCGTCCACCAGCACGCCAAGGTAAGCTTCATCGCGGCGAGGTGACCATCCATCGTCATCGTTAGCGAAGCGGCCCGCATTAAGCCCTGCAAGCAGCCCTTGAGCCGCTGCTTCTTCATAGCCGGTAGTGCCATTGATTTGCCCAGCAAAGAACAGACCGTGGATATATTTGCTTTCCAAGGTAGGTTTCAAATCACGTGGATCAAAGAAATCATATTCGATGGCATAACCTGGTCGAATGATCCGGGCATTTTCCAGCCCTTTCATTGAACGGACGATTTGCATCTGTACATCGAAAGGCAGGCTGGTTGAAATACCGTTCGGATAGATCTCATTACTGGTCAGACCTTCTGGTTCAAGGAAGATCTGGTGTGAATTACGATCGGCGAAACGCATGACTTTGTCTTCGATCGACGGACAGTAGCGTGGCCCGATCCCTTCAATGATCCCGGCATACATTGGGCTACGATCTAAGTTATTGCGGATCACTTCATGCGTTTTTTCATTGGTATACGTAATGTGGCACGCCATCTGCTCAGGGTGTTGATCGGCATGACCCAGGAAAGAGAATACTGGAATAGGCGTATCACCGAACTGAGGGGCCAATTGGCTAAAATCAATGGTCCGCGCATCAATACGTGGTGGAGTACCGGTCTTAAGGCGATTAACGCGCAGTGGTAATTCACGCAAACGCTGTGACAATGAGATGGATGGCGGATCACCAGCACGGCCACCACTGTAGTTCTGAAGACCGATATGAATTTTTCCGTCGAGGAAAGTACCAACGGTTAATACCACTGCTTTCGCCCGGAATTTAAGACCCATTTGGGTGACTGCACCCACAACGCGATCATTTTCAACAATCAGATCTTCAACTGGCTGTTGAAAGAGAGTCAGGTTTGGCTGGTTTTCCAATGCAGTACGTATTGCCTGCCGATACAGAACACGGTCAGCCTGAGATCGGGTCGCTCTTACCGCTGGCCCTTTGCTGGCGTTTAGTATCCTAAACTGAATACCCGCCCGGTCAGTCGCCATGGCCATCAGGCCACCCAGAGCATCGATCTCTTTTACCAAATGTCCCTTACCGATACCGCCAATCGCTGGGTTACAAGACATTTGTCCCAGTGTGTCGATGTTGTGCGTCAGCAATAAGGTCTGACGTCCCATGCGTGCCGCTGCCATTGCAGCTTCCGTGCCGGCATGGCCACCACCAATGATGATGACGTCAAATTGATCTGGATAAAACATGGTACTGCACCTCGCCGTTATGCGAATTTCTGTGTTTGCCCTGGGGTGGGGGATTCTACTCAAGTTTAGACTTTCGACCAAGCGGCTTAGGATCTCCCTTAATTAAAAGAAGATCTTTTTATTTAAAGATCTCTTTATTAGATCTCTTATTAGGATCATGATCCTCTGTGGATAAGTGATTATTCACATGGAAGATCATAGTATTAAGGAAGATCGTTTGCTGTGAATGATCGGTGATCCTATTGCGTATAAGCTGGGATCTAAATGGCATGTTATGCACAGGCACTTTGGAGTGCCAAGGTTGTTATGTGGATATGTACCGGTTTTACCCTGCTTTTAAGCATACTTATCCACATTCGTTCGCGTGATCTTTAATCAAATTAGAGCAAATTAATCCAATTTTTGACCCAAACCTCTGCCGGATCCTCGGGAATTTCATGTTGGATGACGTCAATTTCTAAAATATCACCCAAACGTTTGGCGCCTTGTGCGATCAATTGTTGATCCAATGCTCTCACTGCACCGCAGAAAGTGTCATATTCTGAACTGCCCAAACCAACAGCACCAAAGTGCACTTGAGAAAGATCAGGCTTCTGTTGTTCGATTTGTTCTAATAATGGTTGAAGGTTATCTGGGAGATCACCCGCACCGTGGGTTGATGTGACTATTAGCCACGTACCCTCAAGCGTAAGCTCGTCTAATTCAGGGCCATGCAGCGTCTCTGTAGAAAAACCTGCTTCTTCTAATTTCTCAGCTAAATGTTCAGCAACATATTCAGCGCTGCCGAGTGTACTGCCACTGATCAAGGTAATGTCAGCCATAAAGAACCCAACCGAAGTAAAGAGCCGGTATTGTACGCTGTGAATCAGCTGGGATCTACCTGTGGATAATGTGGGTATAGTTATTTAGTGCTCAAGGCACAATGGTACGCATGATGGGGTTTTGCAGGGAGATAAGTGTCTCCGTTGACTGGATCTCATCGATAGTCTGGATCTTGTTGATAAGTACCTGCTGGAGCGCATCTATTGACTTACACATCACTTTAATAAAAATGCTGTAGTGGCCGGTGGTGTAATAGGCTTCTACAACTTCTTCTAAACCTTCCAGTTTTTTTAGTGCCGACGGGTAGTCTTTGGCACTTTTCAAAATAATACCGATAAAGCAACACACGTCATACCCGAGTTTTTTTGGATTAACGTGAACACAAGCCGCGGTAATGATCCCTGCCTGGCGCATTTTCTCCACTCGCACATGGATAGTTCCTGGACTCACGCCAAAATTTTTTGCCAATTCAGCATAAGGTGTGCGCGCATTTTCCATTAATGCGTTCAGGATGCCGCGATCGAGATTATCGATTTGATAAATTTCACCCATATTTGCCTCCTTTTTTTAACGATTAGTTAATTTAAGACCCATAAAAATGAATGATTAAAAGTGAAAAGGCAATATTGTTTGTTGGATATTGAATTTAACCCTCATTCTGTTGCTTAATCGATGTCAAGCCAGGTGGCATAACCTAATTAGCATAATCAGTAATAACGAATCGAGAAAACGGCAATGAAAAAACAATTTATCCAAAAACAACAACAAATCAGCTTCGTAAAATCATTCTTTTCCCGTCAATTAGAACAACAACTGGGTCTGATTGAAGTACAGGCACCAATCCTGAGTCGTGTGGGTGATGGTACTCAAGATAACCTTTCAGGTTCAGAGAAAGCCGTTCAGGTAAAAGTGAAGACATTGCCGGATGCAACTTTTGAAGTCGTTCATTCATTAGCTAAATGGAAACGCAAAACCTTGGGTCGCTTTGATTTTGGTGCTGACCAAGGGATATATACTCATATGAAAGCATTGCGCCCTGATGAAGATCGCCTAAGTGCTATTCATTCTGTGTATGTTGATCAGTGGGATTGGGAACGCGTGATGGGCGATGGTGAACGCAACCTGGCTTATCTGAAATCCACTGTTAACAAGATTTATACCGCTATTAAAGAAACTGAAGTGGCGATCAGTGCTGAATTTGGTGTGAAACCATTCCTGCCAGAGAATATTCAGTTTATCCACAGCGAAAGCCTGCGCGCTCGCTTCCCTGACCTGGATGCTAAAGGCCGCGAACGTGCGATAGCTAAAGAGCTGGGAGCTGTATTCCTGATTGGTATCGGTGGTAAATTGGCTGACGGTAAATCTCATGATGTGCGAGCGCCAGATTATGATGACTGGACGTCGCCGAGTGCTGAAGGTTTTGCGGGCTTGAACGGTGACATTATTGTCTGGAACCCTGTTCTTGAAGACGCGTTTGAAATCTCATCCATGGGGATACGTGTTGATGCTGAGGCACTTAAACGCCAATTGGCACTGACTTCTGATGAAGATCGTCTGAAACTGGAATGGCACCAATCACTGCTGAGTGGTGAAATGCCGCAAACTATCGGTGGCGGTATCGGCCAGTCTCGTTTAGTGATGTTATTGCTGCAACAGCAACATATCGGTCAGGTTCAATGTGGTGTATGGGGGCCAGAAATTAGCGAGAAGGTTGCAGGCCTGCTGTAAATCCCCTTCATACTTGATGTTGTAGGGTTGTTAGCGGCGCGCACTCACCTGAATCACTTACTTGAGTAAGCTCATCGGGGTTTGTTCGCTTGCTGCCTACCTACAACACCAATTATATTGGGTATTGATTCCCAATATAATTGCGGGTTTTTAATCTATGCTGTAGTGATATATAAATATTTTAAATATCACTATATGCAAGGTTGTTGATGTTATGGCCCTTTTTCATCCTATAAAGCACTATTTACACGCTCGGCCACGATTGTTGTTTTCGCTTGGCGCGGGTGTTGTCACTTATTTCCTGCTGCCAACACATTACTCGGTATTGCTGCGCCTAATGGTGAGTTGGAATGTTTCCGCCTGGCTTTATTTACTGTTTTTATGGTTGCAATTATTACGCACTGATTCGACGAAAATCAGCAAAATAGCCCGGGTGCAGGATGAAAGTGCCAGCATGGTGTTGAGTATTGTCAGCATGGCGTGTCTGGCCAGTATTCTGGTTATTTTATTTGAATTGAGCACGGCGAATCAGCTCTCAGGCTCTGCCAAGGCGTTCCATTTGGTCCTGACAGGGCTGACGTTATTGGTTTCATGGTTATTATTATCCACCGCTTTTACTATGCATTACGCACATTTGTTTTATATGCGCCGCGATAAATCAGAAACGGTTCTACCGTTACTTTTCCCCAAAGAGATAACCACGCCTTCCTATTGGGATTTCCTTTATTTCTCATTTACCATTGGTGTGGCTTGCCAAACTGCCGATGTCTCTACCGGCACGTCAGATATCCGCCGCGTAGTGCTCTTGCAGTCAGTGTTATCATTTATCTTTAATATGACGATATTGGGGTTGTCGATAAACGTTGGTGCCGGCCTGCTTAACTAGCGCTTCCAGCGGCGCATCAAGCGGCTTTTTAGCCCAGTATCAAAACGCCAGATATGATCGAAAATTCGCATGATACCGGGCTTACCATACGCAGACATGGCAACAGCATGAAAACGGTGCTGGTGGGCTTGTTGCTGGATTTTAATCTTTCTGACTAATTCGTCTGGTAAACGTTGGGCGATAAAATCTGAAATGATCACTGCATCTGCGTCATACCATTCTCTATCTTCCATTTTATTTAATGTGCTGGCTAAGCAAGCAGCCAGATCGGTACCTCCGCGAAAATGTTGGCCAAGAAAACGAATCGCCTGCTCAATACCACTGGCAGCAGATAGCTCGTAGTGAATTATTTCAGTGGCAAATAGCATGATGTAACAGCGGCGATTATCTGCCAGTGCAATTCGAAGCAGAGCCAGACAAAATGCTTTGGCACATTGTTCGTTAAATCCGCCCATGGAGCCTGAGGTATCGACACAGACGATAAAAGGGCCGCGAGGGTGTTCATCATTGCTTTTAAGACTGACCGGGCGCTGTAAGGTTTTCTCCTGCCAGTTGTCACCCTGCAAACGGTAAGTGAGTAAGCGGCGCTCCAGTAAACGGCGATAAAACTCAAATTCCAGCTCGCTCATCCCTAACATCACCAGTTCAGTCGGGAGCAATCGCAAAATATCATTACTTTGATGAATGCCACTGACCTCCTCTGGCACCGTATCGGGCTGGCGGACCATGACAGTATAAGGTTCGTAGCGAGCCTCTGGTGTCGGTTGTGCCTTTGCTGAACGGCTACGACCCAATTGCTCGGCCAGTTGTTGTAATTCGGGTTGTTGTTGTAGAAAGTCACCGTATTGCAGTAGCAATTGATAATCGCCACGCTGTAAGTGGCCCTGACTCATATCCCAAAGCCGCCCTGCCGCCCCATCATTGGTTGCCAGTACAGGTTCTAATGCCCCACTGAGCGCCAATCTCTGCTGGAGTTCAGCCAGAAGTTGTTCCCGCTCTTGCTCAAGTAACTGGTGATGAATGGTGATGGTTTGTAGCGTTAGGCTGACACGCCAACGCTGTAAAAATAAGGTTTGTAAACTATCGCCGGGTTGAGGGTTTCTGGCTAAATCAGCGGTTTGTAGCAATGTATTGGCTTGTGAAGCAAAGGGCGATTGCCATTGCTGTAACTGAGCCACAATATCTGGCAGATGCGCATAAAATAGTGGGCTACTTTCCAACAGGCTTTGTTGGTATAGGGAAAACTCATTTGCCAGAGTAGCCGGAGCTTTAGCCTCGCGGATACGCTGCTGTAAGTTTTGCTTCCAACCAGGAATATCTTTCATTAGCGCCCGTTTAATTCGCGGGAATTTTTCGAAAAATAGTGCTAATTGAGGTGACGCCAATAGCCCGATCACCATCTCTTCGATAAGCTCACCCTCACTTATCGATAGCAGCATATCCAATGTTGCCAGGCTGAGCATCTGTCAGTGTCCGCGCATTTTTTGCTGTTGCTGTTTAAGTTGTTCTGCCACCTGCAACAAGCTGGCCTCGACTTTGGCAAGCCATGAGGAGGGAGTGAATAAACACGGCTGGTGTTGGCTGAATAGCCGCCGCTGTTCGGCAAGACTATGTTCTACTGTGGTTAATTCCACCAGCAATTCCGGGGGAACACTGGCAGTTGCCGTACCCGGTTGGGAAAGTGTGGAGGGTTGGCGGCTGATATCTAGTATCGTTATATGCAATTGATCATCAATTTCTGCATCAATGGATTGGGCATAACCGACACCATTTAATTTAGCGCGCAAGCTCCCTCCTTTGTTCAACCATTGAGCGAGGGCATCTTTTTCTATTTGCAAATGGGTAACTTGAATATCATGCAGGCTGAGCGGTTTTTGCAGCAAAAGCGTCAAAGTGCTGTCTGTCAGGTCGTCTGGTAGAGCATATTGGGGTTTGCGGCTGAACATACCGCTTTGTTTGACGATGGTTAACGCTTGATGGTCACTTTGCTGTTGTTGGTGCTGTAACCACTGACCCTGAACATGTTGTAGTTTCATTAACAGGCTTTGCTGTTGATATCCCTGCTCGGTTAATAACTGTTCAAGCTGCTGTTGCAGCAGCTTAAGCGAACTGAGGTCATGCCACAGGCAATCTTTCAGCAAGATTAAGTCGATGGGTGTCACTTCACTGCGGCCACTAAAGAAAGCACTGGCTTGTAACAGGCGTAGCGCTTTTTTCCAACGTCTATCTGAGACATAGGGCGCTTGTTCTTGCGCACTGAGCCGTTGACGTAACTGAAAAATAAGCTCAAAACAGTGATCCGGTAAGGTGATTTTGTCGATCAACGGTTGCCACTGATAGAACTCTTCATCGCTGATACTGAGATTTTCTGCCACCGGATTATGATTTTCATTCTGTCGGCTGAGCAGTAGTGAGCGGAAGTTCTGCTTCTCTTGTACGCGATCCAGCCATAGGCGGATCAACATGCGGTCATAAAGTGCTTCCAGGCTACTATCAGCGTCAGGCAGCTCGTTAGAGGCAGTAACGAGTAATCGCATAGGGATGCTGTCTTCCCGATCACCATTTCTAAAGCGCCGTTCATTAATCGCTGTCAGCAAGGTGTTCAGAATTGCCGGGCCGGCTTTCCAAATCTCATCCAAAAAGACGATTTCAGCCTCCGGCAGGTAACCGCCTGTCATCCGTTGATAGCGTCCCTCCTCTTTCAATGCCTGAATCGAGAGGGGGCCAAACACCTCTTCCGGTGTTGAGAAACGGGTCATCAGATATTCAAATGCACGGGCATTACGGAAGGCAAATTTCAGGCGGCGGGCAATCAGGCTTTTGGCAATTCCCGGTGGGCCGAGCAAAAAAACACTCTCGCCACTGAGGGCGGCCAGCAAACATAAGCGGATAGCTTCCTGTCTTTCATACAGACCACTTTCAAGGGCGCTGCTTAAGCGGGAGATTCTTTCTGCTAATTGTGATGATTGCGCCATAATTGTTCTACATGTTCCGTTAGTTGATTGATTTTTACCTGATAAAAAGGAATAAACCATCTTTTCTTCATGGGATCGCTGATTTTATTAATAAGATAGTTCGTTGATTCGTAGAATTTTTATATCATCAGTTATTTGTAGTTGATGAATTTTCGCTCTGTTAGGTGCCTATTTAAGAGTAGGCAATCCATTGAAATCGTGCATACTGTGCGCCTTTTGGTGGGCGTATAAACAATACAGAACCGAGGATTAAGGTTCTTAAACGCACGCATCAGCTTATGGATGTTCTAGCAAAAAGAAATCAATTATGAGCACAGAACATAAACAGTCTTTATCGGCGGTAACCCTGGCAGCAATAGGGGTAGTTTACGGTGATATTGGTACCAGCCCGCTCTATACCTTGAGAGAGTGCTTTTCTGGTCATTATGGTTTTGATGTCCGCCCGGACGTGGTGTTTGGCTTTTTATCGCTGATTTTCTGGATGCTTATCCTGATAGTCTCGATTAAATATCTTACCTATGTCATGCGGGCCGATAACGCCGGCGAAGGGGGGATTTTAACGTTAATGTCTTTGGCTGGGCGTAATACCTCTTCCAGAGCCACCTCAATACTGGTGATTCTCGGGTTAATTGGCGGCAGTTTCTTTTATGGTGAGGTGGTCATCACCCCGGCAATATCCGTTATGTCGGCCATTGAAGGGCTAGAAATAGCAGCCCCAGCATTAGACCCTTATATTGTTCCCTGCTCCATTGCGGTACTCACTCTGCTGTTTGTGATTCAAAAGCACGGTACCGGCAGTGTCGGTAAATTATTCGCTCCCGTGATGCTGGTCTGGTTTCTGACGATCGCACTACTTGGTTTACGCAGTATTATTGCGAATCCAGAAGTATTGGTTGCGCTGAATCCTAAATGGGCGATAGGTTTCTTTGCTGAATATAAAACCGTGTCGTTTTATGCGCTTGGTGCCGTCGTATTGGCGATAACCGGGGTGGAAGCCTTATATGCAGATATGGGCCATTTTGGTAAATTCCCTATTCGTTTAGCTTGGTTTACCGTGGTTTTGCCCTCATTAGTACTGAACTATTTTGGTCAGGGCGCGTTATTGCTGAAAAACCCTGAAGCCATCAAAAACCCCTTCTTCTTATTAGCCCCTGATTGGGCATTGATTCCGCTGTTAATTCTGGCGACGCTGGCGACCGTTATTGCCTCGCAGGCGGTTATTTCCGGTGTCTTCTCGCTCACCCGACAGGCGGTTCGCTTAGGCTATTTACCGCCAATGCGGATTATTCATACCTCCGAAATGGAATCTGGCCAGATATATATCCCGGTCATTAACTGGACTCTCTATCTGGCGGTGGTATTGGTTATTGTGGGCTTCGAACGTTCCAGTAACCTGGCGGCCGCGTACGGTATCGCCGTAACCGGCACCATGGTGATAACCAGTATTCTGTTCTGCATCGTGGCATTGAAAAACTGGCACTGGAATCGGGTATTTGTCGGCATCTTACTGGTGATTTTGCTGATTATCGATGTCCCTATGTTCTCTGCCAATGCGTTGAAATTGTTCTCAGGTGGTTGGTTGCCAGTGTCTCTGGGGCTGGTGATGTTTATCATCATGACTACCTGGAAAAGTGAACGTTTCGGTTTGCTGCGTCGAATGCATGAACACGGTAATTCACTGGAAGCGATGATTGCTTCATTGGAAAAATCCCCCCCGGTGCGGGTTACTGGTACTGCTGTGTATATGTCGCGTGCAATGAATGTTATTCCCTTCGCGCTGTTGCATAACCTTAAACATAATAAGGTGTTGCATGAACGGGTTGTGCTACTGACATTGCGGACTGAAGATGCGCCGTATGTGCACAATGTGAACCGGGTAACCATCGAACAACTCTCCCCGACGTTTTGGCGAGTGGTGGCCAGTTATGGTTGGCGTGAAACACCGAATGTGGAAGAAATCTTCCATCGCTGCGGCCTGGAGGGGTTGCCATGCCAGATGATGGAAACCTCATTCTTTATGTCCCATGAGTCGCTAATCCTTACCAAGCGGCCGTGGTACCTGTTCCTGCGCGGTAAGTTATTTATTGCGCTCAGTCGGAATGCGCTGCGTGCTGCTGACCAGTTTGAGATCCCACCGAATAGGGTGATTGAGCTTGGGACGCAGGTAGAGATTTAATCTGAAAGGCCGTTATGATTAACGGCCTTTTTTGTACCTATTCTTCTTCTTTTCCCTCTGTTCAGCGAAACGTTTCGATGGCGATCACAATTTCATCAAATTGGGTTTGCCTTCTGCGGCTATTTTTCTAAACTCAGTATCAGCGAAACGTTTCGCTGTTGGAGTAGAAAATGAAAAAAGGCGCATTACTTAATTCTGATATTTCCGCTGTTATCTCCCGCCTGGGCCATACCGATCAGGTTGTGATAGGTGATGCGGGGCTGCCGATACCGGCAACCACCACACGTATCGATCTGGCACTGACACGAGGCGTCCCTGGATTTCTTCAGGTTCTTGAGGTGGTAACACAAGAAATGCAGGTTGAAAGTGCAGTCTTGGCGGAGGAGATCGTTAAAAATAATCCGCAACTCCATGAAGCGTTACTCGCGCAACTATCACAACTTGAGCAGCACCAGGGAAACCAAATTGTTTTGCGCTATATCAGCCATGAGGCTTTTAAAGAGCAAACCAAACAAAGCCGGGCAGTGATCCGTAGCGGGGAATGTTCCCCCTTTGCTAATGTCATTCTCTGTTCCGGCGTAACCTTCTGAGGCATTTATGCAACCTTTGCTGCAACTTAAAGGGATTGATAAAGCCTTTCCCGGCGTTAAAGCACTCTCCGGTGCCGCACTGAGTGTCTATCCCGGCAGGGTGATGGCACTGGTAGGCGAAAATGGCGCTGGAAAATCGACCATGATGAAAGTGCTGACCGGCATCTACAGTAAAGATGCTGGCAGTCAGTATTTTATGGGTAAGGAAGTGGCGTTTAATGGCCCAAAAGACTCGCAGGAAGCGGGCATTGGCATTATTCATCAGGAACTTAACCTGATTCCTCAATTAACTATCGCAGAAAACATCTTCTTAGGGCGTGAGTTTGTTAATCGTTTTGGCAGCATCGATTGGAAAAAGATGTATGCCGAAGCCGATTTACTGCTGGCGCGCCTTAATATCAGTTACAGCAGCCATCGGCTGGTGGGTGAGCTTTCCATTGGTGATCAGCAAATGGTGGAGATAGCCAAAGTGCTGAGCTTTGAATCCAAAGTGATCATTATGGATGAGCCAACTGATGCGCTTACCGATACTGAAACCGCCTCTCTGTTTAATGTGATTAAAGAGCTAAAGGCGGAAGGTCGCGGAATTGTTTATATCTCTCACCGGTTAAAAGAGATTTTTGAGATTTGCGACGACGTCACGGTATTTCGTGATGGGCAATTTATTGCCGAAAAACCGGTTGATAGTCTGACTGAAAACTCACTGATTGAGATGATGGTGGGCCGTAAGCTGGAAGAACAGTACCCGCGCTTGAATATACCCCGTGGTGAAAAGCGTTTGCAGGTCAAACAGCTCTGCGGCCCGGGCGTGAAAAATGTCAGTTTCACTTTATACAGTGGCGAAATTTTGGGGGTTGCCGGTCTGATGGGGGCTGGTCGCACCGAGCTGATGAAAATCATCTATGGCGCGCTACCGCGTAAATCAGGTTTTGTGATGTTGGATGGCCGCGAAGTTGTCACCCATTCACCACAAGATGGTCTGGCAAATGGCATTGTCTATATTTCTGAAGACCGCAAACGGGATGGTTTGGTACTTGGAATGTCAGTTAAAGAGAATATGTCTTTGACTGCATTGCGTTATTTTAGCCGTTCAGGTGGTTCGCTCAAGCATGCTGAAGAGCAGCAGGCGGTATCGGATTTCATTCGTTTATTTAATATTAAAACCCCGTCCATGGAACAACCTATTGGTTTGTTATCCGGTGGTAACCAGCAGAAAGTGGCTATTGCACGCGGTTTAATGACCCGCCCTAAAGTGCTGATCCTTGATGAACCTACCCGTGGTGTTGACGTCGGGGCTAAAAAAGAAATTTACCAATTAATCAACCAATTCAAACAAGAAGGGTTGAGCATCATTCTGGTTTCCTCAGAAATGCCGGAAGTGCTGGGCATGAGTGACCGCATTCTTGTGATGCATGAAGGCCAGCTAAGCGGCGAGTTCTCTATTGAACAGGCTACCCAGGAAGTGTTGATGGCAGCAGCCGTTGGCAAGCGTGATTTATTGAAAAATAATTTATTTACACTCTAAATAATTCGAGTTGCAGGAAGCCAACGCAAATGCGGCTTGAAATATGACGAGTAGAGCAGGAGTAATCAGATATGAGTTCCCAAGCTATCCAGACAAAACGCTGGTTCAGTAAAGAATGGTTATTAGAACAAAAATCACTGATTGCGCTGCTGGTGCTGATTGCTGTGGTTTCGTCACTAAGCCCGAACTTCTTTACCCTAAATAACATGTTTAACATTCTCCAGCAGACTTCTGTCAATGCCATTATGGCGGTGGGTATGACGCTGGTTATCCTGACATCCGGTATTGATTTGTCTGTCGGGTCATTATTGGCACTGACTGGCGCAGTAGCGGCATCTATTGTTGGATTGGAAGTGAATGCTTTGGTTGCCGTCGCCGCTGCATTGGCGCTAGGGGCATTTATTGGTGCCATAACCGGGGTCATTGTCGCTAAAGGTAAGGTACAAGCATTTATTGCCACTCTGGTCATGATGCTACTATTACGTGGCGTTACTATGGTTTACACCAATGGTAGCCCAGTAAATACCGGTTTTACTGATGTGGCTGATACTTTTGGCTGGTTCGGTATCGGGCGCCCATTGGGTATACCAACACCAATCTGGTTGATGGCTATCGTCTTTATTGCTGTGTGGTACATGTTGCACCACACTCGCCTGGGCCGCTATATCTACGCATTGGGTGGCAATGAGTCAGCAACACGGCTCTCTGGTATCAGCGTAGATAAAGTTAAGATTATTGTTTATTCATTATGTGGATTGTTAGCGGCACTGGCTGGGATTATCGAAGTGGCCCGCCTGTCGTCAGCACAACCTACAGCCGGTACCGGCTATGAACTGGATGCAATCGCAGCCGTGGTTCTTGGGGGTACCAGCCTTGCTGGGGGTAAGGGGCGGATCGTCGGCACCCTGATTGGCGCGTTAATCCTCGGCTTTTTAAATAACGGTTTGAATTTATTGGGTGTCTCCTCTTACTACCAAATGATCGTAAAGGCAGTGGTTATCCTGCTGGCGGTATTGGTAGACAATAAAAGCAGCAAATAACCTCCTAACTCCCTACAGGAATTGCGACCATGAAAATGAAGAAACTGGCTACCTTGATCTCTGTTGTTGCCCTGAGCGCCACCGTAAGTGCTAACGCACTGGCAAAAGACACCATCGCACTGGTAGTTTCCACCTTGAATAATCCGTTCTTTGTTTCAATGAAAGACGGCGCGCAAAAAGAAGCGGATAAACTCGGCTACAACCTGGTGGTATTGGATTCTCAAAACAATCCGGCGAAAGAGCTGGCTAACGTGCAGGATCTGACAGTTCGCGGCACCAAACTATTGCTGATTAACCCAACGGATTCTGATGCAGTCGGTAACGCAGTTAAAATGGCGAATAAGGCCAATATCCCGGTTATCACGCTCGACCGTTTGGCAAACTCTGGCACTGTGGTGAGTCACGTTGCATCCGATAACCGTTTTGGTGGCAAAATGGCCGGTGATTTCATTGCCAAAAAACTGGGTAATGATGCCAAAGTGATTCAGTTGGAAGGGATTGCGGGTGCTTCTGCGGCCCGTGAACGTGGTGAAGGCTTCAAGCAGTCAATGGATCAACATAAATTCCAACTGTTAGCCAGCCAACCTGCTGATTTTGACCGTACTAAAGGTTTGAATGTGATGCAGAACCTGCTGACCGCTCACCCGAATGTTCAGGCTGTATTCGCACAGAACGACGAGATGGCACTGGGCGCACTGCGTGCCTTGCAAACAGCCGGTAAAGCCGATGTGCTAGTGGTTGGTTTTGATGGCACCGACGACGGTCTTAAAGCAGTCCAAGGCGGCAAACTGGGCGCAACTATCGCTCAACGCCCTGATCAGATTGGTGTTATTGGTGTACAAACCGCTGATAAAGTATTGAAAGGCGAGAAAGTGCAGGCCGTTATCCCGGTAGATTTGAAATTAGTGACTAAATAATATCGAAAAGCAGGGCATATAACGCCGCTGCCCTAAAACGGAAAACAAAACGTTACGGGTGGCGGTGTCATTCACAAAGGAATAAATACGATGAAAACAGGCAAACTGGTGGTCTTGGGCAGCATCAATGCCGATCATATTCTGAATATTGAGCAGTTTCCGCGCCCAGGTGAAACGGTGATCGGGAAGCAGTATAAAGTCGCGTTTGGTGGCAAAGGTGCTAACCAGGCGGTTGCTGCTGGCCGTAGCGGAGCAAACATCGCGTTTATTGCCTGTGTGGGTGAAGATGATATTGGTGACCGGGTGCGTCAGCAATTAGCCAGCGATAATATTGATACCGCGCCAATCGAGGCTGTAGCTGATACCACAACCGGTGTTGCTTTGATTTTCGTGAATGGTGAAGGCGAAAACGTTATTGGTATCAATGCCGGTGCTAACTCGGCAGTTACACCTGAATATCTTGGTCGTTACCAGCAACAAGTTATCGATGCAGATGCATTATTGATGCAACTGGAATCACCACTTGAGACAGTTATTGCTGCCGCTAAATTGGCGAAGCTGCATCAAACACAGGTTATTCTTAATCCGGCGCCAGCTCGTGAATTACCGGACGAGCTATTAACGCTGGTGGATATGATTACTCCGAATGAAACAGAAGCCGAGCGTTTAACGGGGATTCATATTGATCAGGATTATGACGCAGCGCAAGCAGCGCAAATTCTGCATGATAAAGGCATCGCTACCGTAATCATTACATTGGGTAGCCGTGGTGTATGGCTTAGTGAACAAGGTAAAGGGAAATTGGTTGCCGGGTTCAAGGTTAACGCTGTAGATACTATTGCTGCTGGTGATACATTCAATGGCGCATTATTAACTGCGTTATTGGAAGGTCAGGTAATGGACTCAGCAGTACGTTTTGCTCACGCAGCGGCCGCTATCGCGGTGACTCGCCCCGGCGCGCAGCCCTCTATTCCGTGGCGTGCAGAGATCGACAGTTTCCTACAAGGCCAGGTATAACTTTGGCCACCATGAAAGACGTCGCCCGCCTGGCGGGCGTATCTACGTCAACAGTCTCACATGTTATTAATAAAAACCGCTTTGTCAGTGACCCTATTCGCGACAAAGTGCTGGCTGCTATCAAACAGCTCAACTATGCCCCTTCAGCACTGGCTCGTAGTTTGAAACTCAATCAAACCCGTACCATTGGTATGTTGGTTACCGCCAGTAGCAACCCGTTTTATGCTGAAGTAGTCCGTGGCGTGGAGCGCAGTTGCTATGAGCGTGGTTACAGTTTGATTCTATGCAATACCGAAGGCGATATCGATCGCATGAGCCATAGCATTGAAACTCTGATGCAAAAGCGCGTCGATGGTCTGCTACTGATGTGCACCGAAAACCACCGCCCTTCTCAAGATATTCTGCGTTGCTACCCGTCATTACCGATAATCATGATGGACTGGGCACCCTTTGAGGGCGTCAATGACGTGATTCAGGATAATTCATTATTGGGTGGCGAAATGGCAACCTCATATTTGATTGCTAGAGGCTATACCCGAATCGCTTGTATTGCTGGCCCACAAGATAAAACCCCTGCCAAAGAACGTTTGGAAGGGTACCGTCAGGCTATGGATCGCGCAGGTTTACCTATTCCATCCGGTTATGAAGTTGCCAGTGATTTTGAATTTGGTGGCGGTTTAGTCGCGATGAAACAGTTGCTTGCGCTACCGGAACCCCCAGAAGCGGTGTTTACCAGTAATGATGCGATGGCTGTTGGGGTTTATCAGGCTTTGCATCAGGCGGGGTTATCGATACCACAAGATATGGCGGTTATTGGTTACGATGATATTGAAATCGCACAATATATGACACCGCCATTGACCACTATCCATCAACCAAAAGACTCCCTTGGTGAACTGGCTATTGATACACTGATTCATCGATTGAATAACCCGGAAGCGGAACCACAAGTTCTGATTCTCACTCCCGAGCTAATAGAGCGGGGATCGGTGGTCAGTTGTTAAACTTCACTCTCCGCAGGTTGTGTGGCTTTTTTGCTATTACGGCCTTGAATTAGATTGTCGCCATCATTTGGTTTCAGTAATAAGAACACCATGGATGAAAGTAATGTCACTATTCCCATTGTAATAAAGGTGTAGTGGAAGTGATCGACATTGCCACCAAACGATAACCCATCATAAAACCGCAATACCACCGCACTAATGGCAACGCCAAAGCTAATGGCCAGTTGTTGGGTTACCGCCAAAACACTGTTACCTGAGCTGGCATTGTTATCGGTTAAGTCAGCCAGTGTGATGGTATTCATCGCAGTGAACTGTGTCGACATTGCCATCCCCAAGACAAACAGCGGCAATATCATCATCCACGGCGACATGCCCGGTGATTGCAGCGCAAATAGCGCAATCAGCACTCCGATAATAACCGTAATTCCTACCAATACAGTCCTATAACCCAGTGAACGTAATACTTGAGTAACGGCAGATTTTGCCATCATCGAACCAATGGCGGTTGGGGCCATCATACAACCGGCAATAATGGCTGAGTATCCGAACCCGACTTGTAACATCAGTGGCATCAGAAAAGGCACACACCCGGTACCTAAACGGGAGGCCACGTTACCGGCAATCCCAACCGAGAATGTTCGGTTTTTAAATAGCGGCAAACCAATCAATGGATTTGGATGACCTTTGGCGTGGAATATATAGAAGAGCAACATCAATAAACCACTCAGTAACACCGTGACTGGCAGATAGCTGGCGATATCCGGTCGGCCCATTATCTCCAGACTTACGGATATCAGGACCAAACTGCTACCAAATAGCAGGAAACCGATAATATCAAAGGCACGTTTAGGCATGGTGAAGTCCGGCATATATTTACGGGCATAAAAGATGCCCAGTAAGCCGATAGGAATATTAAGGATAAAGATCCAATGCCAAGTGGTATAGGTCACCAGTAATCCACCTAATAGTGGCCCCATCACCGGGCCGACTAACCCTGGGATAGTGACAAAATTCAGAACCGGCAATAACTCACTGCGTGGGTAAGCCCTGATCAGCGCAAGCCGGGCCACAGGCATCATCATTGCGCCACCCACCCCTTGAATAACCCGGGAGGCCACCAGAAAAGCCAATGAATCTGAAAGTGCGCACAGTAATGACCCTAGCGTAAATAGAGATACAGCCAGAATGAATACCCGTCGGGTACCAAAACGGTCCGCCAGCCAGCCACTCACTGGAATCAACATCGCGACCGTCAGGGTATAGCTGATAATTGCTGACTGCATGGTCAGTGGTGAGCGGTTAAGGCTTTCAGCAATTGATGGGAGTGCCGTATTCAGTATAGTGGCATCCAAAGCCTGCATAAAGAAAGCCATGGCAGCTAGCCAAGGAAGGCCCGCCATACTGCGTGCAGATTTTATCATTGTTCGTCCTGATTATAGGGGTGAGTGTGAGCACCTTCTTTATATATAGAGAGATAGAACAGCTAGCCGTTAATTTTTATCTGTTAATAATACCTGACATGCCAGCAAGGCTCCCTGACTGTCACCTGCCAAAATTGTATCAACAATATCCTGATGGTATTGCAGCTTAATCACTTCATCGCCGGTAATGGCGCGGAAATAGCTGTGATAAACCGAACTGAACAAATTGGCGAAAGAGGTCAAAAACGGGTTACCACTGGCTTCATATATTAACTGATGAAATTGAGCATCCACTTGAATCCATTTTTCACGATTAAAGTGAGTATCTAACGCACGCATCTCTGCAATCAGTGATGCTAACAATGCTCGCTGTTGCTCATTGGCATTAATGGCTGCCAATGAACAGGCTTGAGGCTCAAGTGAGGTTCTTAATATAAGGAAGTGTTGCATCACTTGATCGAAATTCTCTCTGTTCAGCCACCAAGTGAGTAACTCCTGATCGAGGTAGTTCCAATTTGTTTGTGGCATCACTCGGGTACCAATGCGTGGGCGGGGTAATAACATCCCTTTTGCTGCCAGCATCTTTACTGCTTCACGAACGGCAGTACGACTAACACCAAATTGCTCCCCCAACTCTATCTCACCAGGCAGTATGCTGCCGGCTGCATATTCTCCGGCGAGAATTCGCTGGCCAATCTTCTCAGCCAACAGGTAAGAGAGATTTCGCTGGGCGGCCTGTTGTTGGGTATTTAGTTGCATGGTGATTTGTCCTATCTGTCTTCTTATATATCTATTTTACTCTACTGTTTAACACTGGTAGTGAATGTTTAGCTTAATAATTGTTTAAACATTGGTCTTTTAGCCTATTTTTGCTGAAATAAAACGCGGTTGAAAAGTTTTTTCAAATTAGGGGTTGCAGGCTGTCAGGAACTCCCTATAATGCGCCTCCA